>JANQIL010000115.1 GCA_028282245.1 Magnetospira sp. | reverse complement strand
TCCCCTGGATTCCTTCTTCGCCGACCGCCTGCGCGCCCAGGCGACGCCGGTCGTCCTGGTCGCCAACAAGTGCGAGGGCAGCGCCGCGCAGCCCGGCCTGATCGAGGCCTACCGGCTTGGCCTCGGCGATCCGCTGCCGCTGTCGGCCGAGCACGGCGAGGGTCTGGGCGACCTGTACGACGCCCTGGCGCCACGCATCGACGACGCCGGATCGGCGCCAGCCCCCGACGACGCGGACCTCGACGCCGATCCGGACGACGACCCGGCACGGCCCCTGCAACTGGCCATCGTCGGGCGGCCCAACGTGGGCAAATCGACCCTGATCAACCGACTGCTCGGCGAGGATCGGCTGCTGACCGGTCCGGAGGCCGGCATCACCCGCGACTCCATCGGCGTCGCCTGGGCTCACGGCGGACGGCCGGTCCGTCTGGTCGACACCGCCGGGCTGCGCCGCCGGGCCCGGGTCCGGGACAAGCTGGAGCGACTGTCGAGCGCCGACACCCGGCGGGCCATCCGCTTCGCCGAGGTGGTGGTCGTTCTGATCGACGCCGCAACGCCGTTCGACAAGCAGGACCTGACCATCGCCCGCCAGGTGATCGACGAGGGCCGGGCCCTGATCATCGGAATCAACAAATGGGACGCGGTCGACGATCGCGCCGCCGCGATGGCGATGGCGCGCGACCGCCTTCGGACGTCGCTGCCGCAGGTGCGCGGCGTGCCGGTGGTCGCCCTGTCGGGCCTGACCGGCAAGGGAGTCGACCGCCTGATGCCGGCCGTCGAGACGGCCCACGCGGCGTGGAACCGGCGGATCGCCACGGCGCCGCTGAACCGCTGGCTGAGCAGGATGACGGAGCACCATCCGCCGCCGCTGGCCAAAGGCCGCCGCCTGAAGCTGCGCTACATGACCCAGGCCAAGACCCGGCCGCCCACCTTCGTGGTTTTCGCGAGCCAGCCGGAAGCCTTGCCGGACGCCTACCTGCGGTTTCTGATCAACGGCCTGCGCGACGACTTCCAGATGCCGGGAGTGCCGCTGCGGCTGCTGGTCCGCAAGGGCAAGAATCCCTACGCCGAGTGATCCGGCCGGACCCCGCAGGCGGGGTCCGTCGGCACGACCGCCCTATTCGGCGGCCTCGGTCGCTCCGAGACAGGTCATGTACATCAGGTCGACCGCCGCGTTGACCTTGGGCTTGTCCAGGTTATCGAGAATGCACTGGCGGAACGCCTCGTCGGCGAACGGATTGGCGCCCGGGCCTCCCCCCATTCCGGGAGGCCTCATCCCCCGGGGCATTCCCTGCATCATGCCTTGCGGTGGCGCGTCGGGCGCCTGGGCCGACTCGGCCGGCGGCTGCCCGCCGGGCATGCCCGGCCCCATGACGCCCTGCCGCGTATTCATGCCGGGAAGCATTTGGCCCGGCTGCCCCTGATGCATCATCGGCGGCATGGTCTCGTAGCCGACCTGCGGCGCCCACCCGCCCTCGGTGGCATGGCCCGTGGCCCCCTGGTCCTGGGCCTGGGCCGTCCCGGCAAACAGAACGGCAACGGCCAGCGTCGCGATACCTCGTTTCATGATTTGGAGTCCTCCCGAATATGTTTTGGGCCCCGAGGGTGTGGCCGGCCCGGCGCGGAGTCAAGGCAGCGGACGGACAACAAGGCGGCCACCGGTCGGCACCTGCGGAATCCTCATCCGGCGCTCCGGAACATTCTCGCGCGGACACGGCGGGCGAGCCGAGTCGGCGGCCCCATCCACGAGTTCGGGCGTCGCGTAAAGACCGTTTCCGTGCAATTGATTATCACGAATTTCTAATGTCAGTTCTTGATCATCCGGCTGACCGGCACGAGGTCGAATCCCTTCGCATCGAGGGTCGGCAGCCAGTCCGCGAGCAGGTCGAGGGTCACGTCGCGCGGGTGCCCGATCGCCACCACCCGGCCACCGCGCCGGGCCAGCCGTTCCACCGCCGCCAGTTGCCGGGCCACCGCCTTCGGATCGTTGATGTTGTCCAGGAAGACATTGCGCGACACGTAGGGCACTCCGGCCCGCCGCGCCGCCTGCGGACCCACGGTGCCGCCGGATGTCCGCGAGTCGAGGAAATACAGTCCGCGCGCCTTCAATTCGTCCATGACCACGGCCATGCCCTCTGGGTCGGTGGTGAATCGGCTGCCCATGTGGTTGTTGATGCCGGCGAACCCCTCGAAGCGGCCGAGCCCCCATGCCAGACGGGCCCGGATTTCGGATGCCTCGAGATCGCTTTCGAGCACCTTGGGTCCCGGATCGAGGCGCCGGTTGCGGGGCTGCATCGGCACGTGGACCAGCAATTCGTGGCCGGCCGCGCGGGCCGCCGCCGTCTGTTCCGGCAGATCGTCGGCATAGGTCAGGAAGGCGGTGGTCAGGGGGCCCGGCAACGCGATGGCGCGCCGCGTGCGGCGGCGGTCGATCCCCATGTCGTCGATCACCACCGCGATGCGCGGGCGGCTGGCCGGAGGCGCCGCCGGACTCTCCCCCGGCGGGGTGAGCGACGCCAGATCGCGGTCCGCCCGGGCGGCGACGCCCGGCGGCGGCAGCGGAAACGGCTCCTGAAACACCGGATCGACCGGCGCCGGCTTGGGCGGCGGCATCTCGTCCCGTCGCTTGCCGCCGCGCGGCGCCTCGGCGAGCAGCGCCACGGCGCTCGACTCCCCGGTCTCCGCCGGCGGAGCCGCGCGGCGCGGCGAGACCGGGAAATACGGTTCCGGCGGCTCCGGCGGCAGGTCGACCGCGTCGCCCTCGTAGATGTCCGGCGGCAAGGCCTCCTCGTAGGGAAGAATCTCGCCCTGCGCGGCATCGTCGAGGGGATCGGGAAAGATCGGTTCCATCGGCGCCCGGATCAGGTCCGGCGGCCGGGTTCCAATCTTCATGTGGAGGGGAATTGGCTGCGACACCTTGCGGTCCGAATCGCGGCCGGCGCCGGGATCGCCGGTCAGACCGGCGACGACGAGATACGTGGTCACCACAACCGCCAGGCCGGCCAAAAGGTACCGGCCGACCCGGGTGGATCGACGGCGGCCGGGCGGGCGATGGAAACGTCTCGGCATCGACGGATTCGCTCGTTGTCCGGTGGCGGGATCCCCGGACCCCTAACCCGCGCGCCGAGCCGCGTCAACGGTCCGCGTGGTCGCCATCGATGGCCGGTCGCCAGCGGCGCAGCAGCAGGGCGTTGGACACCACGCTGACGCTGGACGCCGCCATCGCGGCGCCGGCCACCATCGGGCTCAACTGCCCGGCCGCCGCCAGGGGAATGGCGATCAGGTTGTAGACGAAGGCCCAGAACAGGTTCTGGCGGATTTTCCGGTAGGTCGCCCGCGAGATCGACAGCGCGTCGGCAACCCGGTCCGGTCGCCCCCCCATCAACGTGATGCCGGCGGTTTCCATGGCCACGTCGGTGCCGCTCCCGATGGCGAGTCCGACGTCGGCGGCGGCCAGGGCCGGCGCGTCGTTGACCCCGTCGCCGACCATCGCCACCGGGCCGTCGCGGCGCAGCCGATCGACCTCGGCCGCCTTGTCCTCGGGCAGCACCTCGGCGACGACCGTCGCGATCCCCAGGCGCCGGGCCACCACCTCGGCGGCCGGGCGTCCGTCGCCGCTGAGCAGGACCACGCGCCGGCCCAAGGCGCGCAGCCGGGCCACGGCGCGCCGTGCCTCGGGGCGCGGGGTATCGCCGAACGCCAGCAGGCCGATCAGCCGCCCGTCCGCCGCGACCCACGCCACCGTGCGACCGTCCGCCTCCCAGGTTCGGCGCGCGTCTTCGTGGTCCGCCGGATCCAGGCCATGCTCGATCATCAGGCGACGGTTGCCGATCCACAGATCGCGTCCGTCCACCGTCGCCTCCACGCCGCGTCCGGGGCGCGCGGTGAAGCGGGTCGGTCCGTCCAGGCCGGCGGCCTCGGGACGATCCGTCAGAGCACGCGCCAGCGGATGCTCGCTGCCCTTCTGGGCCGCCATGGCAAGTCGCAGCAGGGTCTCCGCGTCGATCCCCGGATCGAGCGGTTCGGCATGAAGCAGGGTCGGCCGCCCCTCGGTCAGGGTGCCGGTCTTGTCGAACACCACGATCGCCGCGCGGTGGGCGTTTTCCAGCGCCGCCGCGTCCTTGATCAGAATGCCGGCCCTGGCGGCGACCCCGGTGCCGACCATGACGGCGGTCGGAGTGGCGAGACCGAGGGCGCAGGGGCAGGCCACCACGAGAACCGAGACGGCGGCGATCAGGGCGCCGTCGATCGGGGCGCCGGCCAGCCAGTGGCCGGCGAAGGTCGACAGCGCGATGCCGATCACCACCGGCACGAACACCGCCGCCACCCGATCGACCAGACGCTGCACCGGCGCCTTGCTGGCCTGCGCGGTCTCGACCAGACGAATGATTCGGCCGAGGGTGGACTCGGCGCCGACCGCGCCCACCGTCACCCGAATCAGCCCATCGCCGTTGATCGCGCCGCCGGTCACCGGATCGCCCGGCGCCTTGGCGACCGGCAGGCTCTCGCCGCTCAGCAGGGCTTCGTCCATCTGCGTCTCGCCGTCGAGGACCACGCCGTCCACCGGGACCCGCTCGCCGGGCCTCACGATCACCACGTCGCCGATCCGGACCGCCCGCACCGGGAGCGAAACCTCCCCGCCGTCGCGTGCGACCCGGGCCGTTTCGGGACGCAAACGACCGAGCGCGCGCAGGGCGGCGGCGGCGCGCCACTTGGCCCGTCCCTCCAGCACCTTGCCAAGCATAACCAATGTGATCACGCTGGCCGAGGCCTCGAAATAGAGATGCCCGCCCCCGCCACTCGACCAAAGGGCGACACTCAACCCGTAGGCCGCCGTGGTGCCGAGGACGACCAGCAGGTCCATGTTGGCCGATCCGGCGCGTAGCGCCTTGGCCGCGGCGCCGTAGAAGCGGGCTCCGGCGCCGACCTGGACGATCGTTGCTAGAACGAACTGAATCCAGGGCGGCAGGAACGCCGGAGCACCCAGCCAGCCGGCGGCCATCTGGACCCAGAACGGCAGGGTCAGGGCGAGAGCGCCTCCCATGACCAGGATATCGCGCCGCAGCGCCGCGTCCCGCCGCGCCTCGGCGCCATCGTCGTCCGCGTCAAGGACCGGCGTGGCGCCGAATCCGGCCTTCTCGACCGCCGCCACGATTTCGCCGGCATCGGCCGAGCCGACCACGGTCGCCTTTTCGGTGGCCAGGTTGACCGTCGCCGACAGCACGCCGGGCTGTTTGTTGAGCACCCGCTCCAGGCGTCCGGAACAGGACGCGCAGGTCATCCCGGACACGCGCAGATCAATCGTGGGCGGCGTCACCGCCTGGCCGGTCCCCGTATCCATGCCGGATATGTAGGGCGTCCGGCGCCCGGCCGCCACTTCAACCGTCATGTTCGGTCGGTATGGTGGGGAGCCCGCAACCCGGGAGGCCTCCCCATGCCGACGTTCCGCCTTTACCTGATCGCCTGCCTCGTGACCTTCGCCTCCCTTGGCACGACGGGATGCGGCGTCGACGACATCCCGAGGAGGGAGGAAGCCGCCAGGGCGGCCTGGTCGCGGGTGCTCAACCAGTACCAGCGCCGGGCCGATCTGATTCCCAACCTCGTGGAAACGGTGAAGGGCTACGCGGCGCGCGAGCGCGAGACCCTGCGGGCGGTCGCCGAGGCGCGCGCCCGGGCGACCGGAATTCGGGCCTCGCCGGACATGCTGAACGACCCACGGGCCCTGGAGGCGTTCCGAAACGCGCAGGGACACCTGTCCGGCGCCCTCGACCGCCTGCTGCTGATCGCCGAGCGCTATCCGGACCTCAAGGCCAACCAGAATTTCCTGGCCTTGCGGTCGCAACTGGAGGACGCGGAAAACCGGATCGTCACGGCGCGGCGCGGCGCCATCGACGCGGTGCGGCTCTACAACACCGAACTCAGGACCTTCCCCGGGCGACTCTGGGCCGCCACCCTGTACGCCGACGCAACACCCATGGTTCCGTTCACGGTGGCCGACGAGGATGCCGTCGCACGGCCTCCGGCCGTCAAGTTCTGACCATGTCGAGGTTCGGCGGATACGGCGCGGACGGGCGCGCCGGTTTTCGTATCGCGATCCGAACGAATTACCCGACCGCCTGATGGACTTCTGACCGGCCTTGACGCTCTCCCGGCGCGGGGGCAGGATGACCGGCCGGCGAAGGGGGCTCACGATCCATGTTCCTGCTGATCGACAACTACGACAGCTTCACCTACAACCTTTGGCACTACCTTGGCGAATTGGGCGCCCACGTCGAGGTACGCCGCAATGACGCGCTGAGCGTCGACGAGGCCCTGGATCTGGACCCCGAGGGCATCGTCCTGTCGCCCGGCCCCTGCGATCCGGATCAGGCCGGAATCTGCCTGGACCTGATCGCCAAGGCGGCCGGCAAGTTGCCCATCCTCGGGGTTTGCCTGGGCCATCAGTCGATCGGTCAGGCGTTCGGCGGTCGGGTGGTCCGGGCACCGCTCTGCATGCACGGCAAGATGAGCACCATCCGCCACGACGGACGCGGCCTGTTCGACGGCCTGCCCGACCCGCTGACCGCCACCCGCTACCATTCGCTGATGGTCGAGCGAGACAGCCTGCCCGAGTGCCTGGAGGTGACCGCCGAGACCGACGACGGGCTGATCATGGCCCTGCGCCACCGCGCCCTGCCGATCTTCGGGGTGCAGTTCCACCCCGAGAGCATCGCCTCGCAAGGCGGCCACGACCTGTTGAGAAATTACTTGAATATCGCCTGCAAGGAGCCTGTTGCGGCATGACGGACCCCCTGACCGATTTGAAACCCGTGCTGGCCCGGCTGGCGGCCGGCGAGACCCTGGACAGCGGCCTCGCGGAAGCCGCCTTCACCCTCATCATGTCCGGCGAGGCGACCAAGGCGCAGATCGGCGCCCTGCTGATGGCGTTGCGGCTGCGCGGCGAGACGGTGGACGAGATCACCGGCGCGGTGCGCGCCATGCGCTCGCAGGCCCTGACCCTGTACGCCCCGGCCAGCGCGATGGACATCGTCGGCACCGGCGGCGACGGCAAGGGCAGCTACAACGTCTCCACCGGCGCCGCGCTGGTGGTCGCCGGCTGCGGCGTCCCGATCGCCAAGCACGGCAACCGAGCCCTTTCGTCGCGCTCCGGCTCGGCCGACGTGCTCAAGGAACTGGGCATCAACATCGATGCCGACATGAACCTCATCGAGCGCGCCATCGTCGAGGCCGGGATCGGCTTCATGTCGGCGCCGCGCCACCACAGCGCCATGCGCCACGTGGCCGGACCGCGGGTCGAGATGGGCACCCGCACGGTGTTCAACATCCTGGGGCCGCTGTCCAACCCGGCCCTGGTCAAGCGGCAGTTCACCGGCGTGTTCGCCCCCGAGTGGGTGGAACCGCTGGCCCGGGTGCTCGGCAACCTGGGCCTGGACCGGGCCTGGGTGGTGCATGGCTCCGACGGCCTCGACGAGATGACCACCACCGGCCCCACCCACGTCGCCGAATACCGCGACGGCCGGGTGTCCACGTTCGACGTCACCCCGGAGGACGCCGGCCTGCCGCGCGGCCGGCCGGAGGATCTGGTGGGCGGCGACCCGTCGACCAACGCCCGGGCAATCCACGACCTGCTGGACGGCCGCCCCGGCCCCTATCGCGACATCGTGCTGATGAACGCCGCCGGATCCCTGATCGTCGCCGATCAAGCGACCGACCTGAGGGACGGCGTGGCCCGGGCAATGGCCAGCATCGACGAGGGTCGGGCAAGGGCGGCCCTGGACAAGCTGATCGCGATCACCAATGGCTGACGTGCTGACCCGCATCTGCGCCGACAAGCGGAACCACGTCGCGGCCCGCAAAGCCGACATGCCGCTGTCCGACCTGGAGGCGCGGGCGCGCGCCGCGAGCCCGCCGCGCGGCCTCGCCGCCGCCCTCGCCCGCGTTGTCCAAAATGGACGGCCGGCGCTGATCGCCGAGATCAAGAAGGCATCGCCGTCCAAGGGCCTGATCCGGGCCGACTTCGACCCGCCGTCCCTGGCCCGCGCCTACGCGGCGGGCGGCGCCGCCTGCCTGTCGGTGCTCACCGACGGACCCTATTTTCAGGGTGCCGACGCGTTCCTGACGGCGGCCAGATCGGCCGTCGACCTGCCCGTCCTGCGAAAGGATTTCATGCTCGACCCCTATCAGGTGGTGGAGGCCCGCGCCCTCGGCGCCGACGCTATCCTGCTGATCATGGCGGCCCTGGACGATGGCCTGGCGGCGGAACTCGCCGCCACCGCCGGGGACTGGGGCATGGATGTCCTGGTCGAGGTCCACGACGCCGAGGAACTGACGCGCGCCCTTCGTCTGGAGGCGCGGCTGATCGGAATAAATAATCGGAATCTCAAAACCTTGGAGATCGATCTTCAGACCACGCTGGATCTGGCGCCCCGGGTGCCGGCGGACCGCGACGTGGTCTGCGAAAGCGGTCTGCACGGCGCCGCCGATCTGGCCCGGATGACCGCCATCGGGGTTGGCCGCTTCCTGGTCGGCGAATCCCTGATGCGGCAGCCGGACGTGACCGCCGCCACCCGCGCCCTTCTGGCACCGCCCGAAGCGGCGTGACATGGGCGACCTGAGTCATTTCGACGACCGGGGCAACGCCCGCATGGTCGACGTGTCCGCCAAGGACGCGACCGAACGCAGCGCCACCGCGCGCGGCCGGGTGCTGGTGTCGGCGGAGACCATGGCGCGCATCGGCGACGCCACGCTCGGCAAGGGCGACGTCATCACGGTCGCCCAATTGGCCGGAATCATGGGCGCCAAGCGGACCCCCGACCTGATTCCCCTGTGCCACCCCCTGCCCCTCGACGCGGTGCGGGTGGACCTGAGCTGCGATCTGGCCGACAGCGCGGTGGACATCACCGCCACCTGCCGCCTGCGCGGTCGAACCGGTGTCGAAATGGAAGCCCTCACGGCGGTCGCCGTGGCCGCCCTCACGGTCTACGACATGTGCAAGTCGATGGACCGCGCGATCCGCATCACCGACATCCG
The DNA here is from genome assembly GCA_028282245.1 of Magnetospira sp. Lineage (GTDB taxonomy): Bacteria > Pseudomonadota > Alphaproteobacteria > Rhodospirillales > Magnetospiraceae > JANQGL01. Next base: position 10,136 of record JANQIL010000115.1, on the reverse strand, counting down.
GCTGATCCGCAAATCGGGTGGACGCTCCGGCGATTTCGAGGCCGACTGACATGATCTCGGTCGGCGAGGCGCTTGAGATTATTCTATCCGGCATCGAAACGCTTCCCTCGGAATCGGTGCCGATCCTGGACATGCGCGGCCGCACCCTGGCCGAGGCGGTGGCGGCGCGGCGGACCCAGCCGCCGGTCGACGTGTCGGCCACCGACGGCTACGCGCTGCGCGCCGCCGACGCGGCGCGGATTCCGGCCCGCCTGACCTGCCTCGGATCGGTCCCGAAGAAGGGCGGCGCCGTGGCCGGCCGCGTTTCGGAGGGCGAGTGCGTCGAGGTGGTGGCCGGCGGACCGCTGCCGCCGGGCGCCGACGCGGTGGTTCCCCAGGACGACGTGGCGCGCGACGGCGCGCGGGTGGTGGTCAAGGAGCCGGCGCGCAGCGGTGATCAGGTCCGCCCGGCCGGCATGGATTTCACCGAGGGCCGGGTGCTGCTGCGCCCCGGTCGCCTGCTGGCGCCGCGCGACGTGGCCCTGCTGGCGGCGATGGGCATTGATCAGGTTTCCGTGACCCGGCGCCCCCGGGTGGCCATTCTATCGGCCGCCGACCCGCTGGCCCCGCTCGACGGCAGCCCCGGATCGAGCCACTTCGCGGCCGCCAACGCGGCCGGGCTGGCGGCCCTGGTGTTCTCGCAAGTGGGCGATCTGGTGGAAACCGGAAGCGGCGACCTGGAGCACCGGCTGGCGGCCGCCCAGGCGGCCGACCTGCTGGTCATCCCCGGTGGCGGCACGGCCGCCATGCGGGCCGCTCTTCGGGCCCACGGGTTCCGGCCGTCGGTGGACTCCCTGGCCGTGCGTCCCGGTCGCACCATGGTGTTCGGGCATCTGGACGCGCTGCCGGTGCTGGCCCTGCCCGGCAACCCGGTGTCGGTGGGCGTGATCTCGGTGCTGTTCGTCAAGCCGATCCTCCAGAAAATGCGTGGCCTGCCGCCGAGCACCGGGGCCAGCGGCATGGCCCGCCTGGGCCGCGATCTGGCGGAGAACGGCCGCCACCAGACCTACCTCCGGGCCGACCTGTACCGAGAACCGGACGGCACCCTGGTCGCCAATCCGTTCGAGAAGCAGGACAACGCCATGCTGGCCGATTTCGCGCGCGCCGACGGCCTGATCGTGCGCCCTCCGTTCGCGCCGCCGACGCGCGCCGGCGACCGGGTCGAGATCATCCTGCTATGACGGGACGCGTCAGCGGAACACCTTGAGCGCCGTGTTGACGATGCGGATCTGGCGGGCGTCCAGCTCGACGCCCCTTTGGTGAAGCCCCAGGATCTCCACGATCATGCGGGGATCGCTGGGGGTCGGCGCGTAGCGGCATTGCAGGGTGTCGCGTTGGCGGGTCTCGACGAGCCGCCCCTCGGCCGGAAACGTCACCTCGTAATCGAGGGCGACGATGAACATCCCGTCGCCCTCCCACATCCGTTCGACCTGTATCTCGGTGGTCCCGAGGTTGCGGTTGAGAAACCCGAGCACGGCCCGGCAGTGCTTGCGTTCGGTCGCGCCGCGCGGCACCTCGTCGCCACAGGCGGCGAGGACCACCACCAGGGCGGCCGACGCTCCGATCACGCGGTGCCAAGTATTCATGGACCCCAGTATCCCCCGGATCGGGGAAAAGCGCAAAATCGGCATCGCCCCGTTCAAGGAAGGCTTGACGGCACGACCGGAACCAAAGTAGAACGTGTGGTGTGTTTGGTTTTTGTTCCCGACCTTCCGACCGGCCGCCGCGAGGGTGCCCATGCTGACCAAGAAGCAGTACGAGCTGTTGATCTTCATCGACGAGCGGCTGCGCGCGACCGGCGTCTCGCCATCGTTCGACGAAATGAAGGAAGCCCTTGGCCTGGCCTCCAAGTCGGGCATCCACCGCCTGATCACCGGGCTTGAGGAGCGCGGCTTCATCCGTCGGCTGGCCCACCGGGCGCGCGCCCTCGAGGTGGTGCGGATGCCGGAGAACAGCGACCGGGAACTGCCGCCCGTCCCCGCCAAGACCCGCGATGCCTTCGCGCCGAACGTGATCGAGGCGGATTTCCGAATCCTCGGCGCCGAGCCGGCGCGCCCGTCCGACGACGTGGTTCGGCTGCCCCTTTACGGCCGCATCGCCGCCGGCACCCCCATCGAGGCCCTGCGCGACCCGGGCAACGCGGTCGAGGTGCCGTCCGGGCTGCTCGCCCAGGGTCGCGGCGACCACTACGCGCTGGAGGTCGACGGCGATTCGATGATCGAGGCCGGAATCCTCGACGGCGACACGGTGATCGTTCAACAGTGCAACACCGCCGACACCGGCGACATCGTGGTCGCCCTGGTCGAGGGCCAGGAAGTGACTTTGAAGCGGCTGCGCCGCAAGGGACACTCGATCGCCCTGGAGCCGGCCAACAAACACTACGAAACCCGCATCTACGGGCCAGATCAGGTGCACATCCAGGGTCGACTGGTCGGCCTCCTGCGGCGGTACTGATACGGAGGCTCCGGCTTCCGGGATCGGCCCGCCACCCGGAATTCCGGTCATGGGATCGGGGCTTGCGTGATGCGGTGGCTGCGCCGAAATTATCTACTAGTAGACGATCGTCGCGGTTTCCGCACCCACGGACGGTTGCCGCGACGCGCGTTCGCGCTCTCCACCCGAATGCCGCCGTCGGCCCCGAGCCACAGCGCGTGGGCGCCGTCGCGCCACAGATCGAAGCGGTCGATCACCCGGACCGCCGACGGGCAGACACCGCGCACCGGAACCGCGCTGATCACCAGATCGGCCGACCGACAGTCGTCGGCCAGCGCCGCCACGTCGCGCGCCAGGGCGATGGTTCGACCCTCGCGGCGCAGCACGCAGCCCAGGGCGTCGCAACTCAGGGCGCGGCCGGGTGCCGCGTCGAAGCGCGACCAGGCGAGCGCCGACTCCACTCCGACCCATCGCATCCAGGTGTCCTGCTGGAAACCGCCGCGACGCGGGCGCGACAGGGTCAGCGTCCCGTCGGGAAGGCGCGCCGCCATCAAGGCCCCCCGATGATCGATCAGGACATCGGGCGGTTGGACCTGCGCCGCCGACAGCAGACCCAACACCACCCCAGCCAGACCGACAATCCGCCAGCGGTCGCGCCACAGGCAGACCCACAGCCCGCCCAGGGTGAGAGCGACCAGCCCCCAGACCGGCAGGCCCGGAATCCGCCATACCGCGCCATCCAGGTCGGCGGTGGTCCGGGCCACCCAGACCACCGCGTCGATTCCAAGGCCGACCGGCGCCAGCGTCCAGGCCTCGAGGCCAACAGCCGCCGCCGCGTAGGACATCAGGAGCCACGGCATGATCCACAGGGCGGTGATCGGCACCGCGACCAGATTGGCGACCACCCCATAGGCGGCCAGGCGGTGAAAGTGGTGCGCCGCATAGGGGGCGGTCGCCAGACCGGCGACCAGCGTGGTCAGCACCACCCCCGCCAGATAGAGGAACGGACCGCGCCACCAGGCGCCATCGCCGGTTCGACGGGCCAATGCGGTCAGCGGCCGGTGCAGGCGTTCGTAGGTGGCGACCAGCGCGGTGGTGGCCGCGAACGACATCTGGAAGCTGGGACCGAGCAGGCTTTCCGGCCGCGCCAGCAGGATCACCGTGGCGGCCAGGGCCAGCCCGCGCATGGACAGGCCCTTGCGATCCAACACCACGCCCAGCAGCACCAGCCCGACCATCAGGAAGGCGCGCTGGGTCGGCACCGTGGCGCCGGTCGCCTGGGTGTAGGCGAACGCCGCCGCCAGCGTTCCCAGGGCGGCCCATTTCTTGATCGGCCAGCGCACCGCCATCCCCGGCAACGCGACCAGGACGGCGCGCAGGGCGAAAAACACGAGGCCGGCGACCAGCCCCACGTGCAGCCCGGAAATCGCCAGCAGATGCGCCAGGCCGGCGTCGCGCATGGCGGCCAGCGCGTCCTCGGGTATCGCCGAGCGGTCGCCGACCATCAGAGCCGCCGCCACTCCGCCGGCCACGGTGTCGCCGAGCGCCGCGCGGATACGCTCGGACAGGCGAAACCGGAAATCGGCCACCGCGAGGCGCGCCGAGTCGATCCCCGGCGGCGCGCGCGCCGTCAGCCTGGCTTTCCCGACGGCGTATCCCACCGCGCCGAGACCCTCGAAATACGCCTTTCGCTGGAAATCGAAGCCGCCGGGCAGCGATGGCGGCGGCGGTGGCATCAGCACCGCGGCAACCCTGACCCAATCGCCGGGAGCCAGGCGCGGCTGCTCGCCGCGCAGACGAATCCGCGCCCGATGGGGAGTCCGCATGGCCGGCAGGCGGTCGACCCGCAGGTGCTCCAGGGTCACCCGCGTACCGTTCGGAAAGGCCTCGACACGCCCCACCCTCCCCTCGACGCTGGCCGGCCCGTGGCGCGCCTCAAGGGTCGCGGGCGCCACCATCGCGGCGCGCACCTGGGCCACCGCGAACCCCAGGCAGACGACCAGTCCGACCACCGCCGGCGGGAAGGCGATCGGCCACCGACGCGCCACTCCGGCGACCGCCAACGCAAGGACCAGACTCCCGGGGCCGACCCACCACGACGGCTCGCTCGGCAGGGCAAAGTACGTTCCCACGCCGGCCGCCAGAAACACCGGCAGCCACAAGGGCCATCGATCACGGTCGCCGAGCAGCGCCCCGGGCAGGGATCGGTCGGCCGGCCGCGTCGTCGGCATCTGTCGACTCCCGGTCGCGGACCGCAGCCGGCAAAGGTTTTGCTGCAACCACGACGAATATGCTAGATACAGACATCAAAGACAGCAGGTTAACAGAAGCGCCCATGACGGTCGTCACCCGTTTCGCCCCCTCCCCGACCGGATTCCTGCACATCGGCGGCGCCCGCACGGCCCTGTTCAACTGGCTGTTCGCGCGCCGTCACGGCGGCCGATTCCTGCTCCGGATCGAGGACACGGACCGCGCGCGGTCCACACAGGAGGCGGTGAACGCGATCATCGACGGCCTGACCTGGCTCGGCCTCGACTGGGACGAGGCGCCGATCTTCCAGTCCTCGCGGGCCGCCCGCCATGCCGAGGTGGCGCAACGGCTGCTTGCCGAAGGCAAGGCCTACAGATGTTACTGGAGCCCGGACGAACTGGCGGCGATGCGCGAACGGGCCAAGGCCGAGGGGCGCTCCTCCTACTTCGATGCCAAATGGCGCGACGCCGATCCGGCCGACGCCCCGCCCGGCGTCGATCCGGTGATCCGCCTGAAGGCGCCACGCGATGGCGACACGGTGATCGAGGACCGCATTCAGGGTCCCGTCACGCTGCGCAACGACCACCTGGACGACATGGTGCTGCTGCGCGCCGACGGCAGCCCCACCTACATGCTGGCGGTGGTGGTCGACGACCACGACATGGGGGTCACCCATGTGATTCGGGGCGACGACCACCTCAACAACACCTTTCGGCAATGGCAACTCCACGAGGCGCTGGGCTGGACGCCGCCGGTGTTCGCCCACCAGTCGCTGATCCACGGCGCCGACGGCCGGAAATTGTCGAAACGCCACGGCGCGTTGGGCGCCGAGGCCTACCGCGACATGGGAATCCTCCCCGAGGCGATGCGCAACTACCTCCTGCGCCTGGGATGGAGCCACGGCGACGACGAGATCATCTCGACCGAGCAGGCGATCGCCTGGTTCGACCTGGACAACGTGGGCCGCGCCGCGGCGCGCTTCGACCTGGACAAGCTGACCGCGCTGAACGGCCACTACATCCGCCAGGCCGACGACGCGCGGCTGGTCGCCCTGGTGATGCCGCGCCTCGTCGACGCCCTCGGGGACGCACTGCACCCGCACGCGGCCGATCGCCTCGCGGCCGGCATGGCGTCGCTCAAGGAACGCGCCAAGACCCTGGTCGACCTGGCCACGGCGGCGGAGCCCTACGCCCGGGCGCGCCCACTGCCGATCGACGACAAGGCGGCCCGGCACCTGCAAGGCGACGGGGTCGCGCGACTCCGCGAGGTGGCGGCCGATCTGCCGGCCACCGACTGGACCCGCGGGGCCCTGGAATCCCGGGTGCGCGCCCTCGCCGAGGCGCGCGGCCTCAAGCTCGGCGCGCTGGCCCAGCCGCTTCGCGCCGCGCTGACCGGGCGCGCCGTGTCGCCGCCGGTATTCGAGGTGATGGAAATTCTCGGCCATGACGAGACGATGACACGCATGAACGATGCCATGGCGGCGGATTGGTAGTATTGTTCAAGCGCGGACCGAGCGGATCGGGATGCCATCCGAGCTGCGGCCGTCCGCCAATACCGTGCCGGGAGCTGATGCCACCGCCTTAGCCTTGAGGAGATGCAGCCCATGAGCGACGCCAAGAAAACCGTGACGCTGACCGACAACCAGACCGGGAAAACCTGGGAGTTTCCGGTCCTGTCCGGAACCACCGGCCCGGATGTCATCGACATCCGCCGGCTCTACGCCGAAACCGGAATGTTCACGTACGATCCCGGATACACGTCCACCGGAAGCTGCGAATCCAGTATCACCTTCATTGACGGCGACAAGGGAATCCTGCGCCATCGCGGCTACGACATCCAGGATCTCGCCGAGCATTCCGACTTCATGGAAGTCGCCTACCTGCTGCTGTACGGGGACCTTCCCAATCCGCCGCAGAAGGCGAAGTTCGAGTCCGACATCACCAACCACACGATGCTGCACGAGCAGATCCACAGCTTCTACAGCGGATTCCGCCGTGACAGCCACCCGATGGCGGTGATGGTGGGCGTGGTGGGCGCCCTGTCGTCGTTCTATCACGACAGTCTCGACATCAACGACCCGCACCACCGCATGGTGGCCTCCTACCGGATGATCGCCAAGGTGCCGACGATCGCCGCCTGGGCCTACAAGTATTCCATGGGGCAACCCTTCGTGTATCCCCGCAACGCCCTGTCCTATGCCGAGAACTTCCTGCACATGATGTTCGCGGTGGTGACCGAGGACTACCACGTCAACCCGGTGCTGGCGCGGGCGGTGGACCGCATCCTGATTCTGCACGCCGACCACGAGCAGAACGCCTCCACGTCGACCGTCCGTCTGGCCGGATCGTCGGCCGCCAACCCGTTCGCCTGCATCGCCTCCGGAATCGCCTCGCTCTGGGGGCCGGCGCACGGCGGCGCCAACGAAGCGGTGCTCAAGATGCTGAACGAGATCGGCACCAAGGACCGCATCCCCGAGTTCATCAAGCGCGCCAAGGACAAGGACGATCCGTTCCGCCTGATGGGGTTCGGCCACCGCGTCTACAAGAACCACGACCCTCGGGCCACCGTGATGCAGAAGACCTGCCACGAGGTTCTGGACGAGCTGGGCATTTCCAACGAGCCGTTGCTCGATCTGGCGATGGAAATGGAACGCATCGCGCTGGAAGACGCGTACTTCATCGACAAGAAGCTGTTCCCCAACGTGGACTTCTATTCGGGCATCATATTCAAGGCCCTCAACATTCCGGTCTCGATGTTCACGGTCCTGTTCGCGGTCGCCCGGACGGTCGGCTGGGTGGCTCAATGGAACGAGATGATCGAGGATCCGACCCAGAAGATCGGCCGTCCGCGCCAGCTGTACGTGGGCGGTCTCAAGAAGGACTACGTGCCGCTCCACAAGCGGACCAGCGGATCCGCCAAGGCGCAGCAAGGGTAGCCAGTTCCGGGGCTCGCCGGAAGCCGCCGGTCAGCCCCGGAGCCGGCACCAAACGGGCGTGTGGTCGCTTGGCTTCTCCCAGCCGCGCGGCACCCGGTCGATTCCCGATCCGTCCAGCCGGTCGGCGGCCTGCGGCGACAGCAGCATGTGATCAATGCGCAGGCCCCGATCACGCGACCAGGCGCCGGCCCGATAGTCCCACCAGGAATAGCGTCCGGGCCGCGAATCAAGGGCCCGGACGGCATCGGTCAGGCCCAGATGAACGATGGCCCGATAGGCCGCCCGGGTGGCCGGCCGGCACAGGGCGTCGTCCTCCCAGGCTGCCGGATCGAACACGTCGGCGTCCTCCGGCGCCACGTTGTAGTCACCGCCCAGCACGAATGGCTCCTCGGTCGCCAGCAGGGCCCGGACACGCGCCCTGAGGCGCGCCATCCAGGCCAGCTTGTAGGCGTACTTGTCGTCGTCGCCGTTGCCGTTCGGCAGGTACAGGGACGCCACCCGCAGGCCGAGGGCGCGAACCTCCAGATAGCGGGCCTGGACATCCTCCGGATCTCCGGGCAAGGCGGTTTCCAGGACCTCGATGGGGGCGCGGGACAGCACCGCCACGCCGTTGTAGGTCTTCTGGCCGACCGTTTCCACGTGGTAGCCCAGCGCGGCGACCTCGGCGGCCGGGAATCGCGCCGCCTCGCACTTGGTTTCCTGCAACAGCGCGATGTCCGGCCTCGCCCGGTCGAGCCAATCGACGAGGTGCGTCGTTCGAGCCTTGGCCGAGTTGACGTTCCAGGTGGCGATGACGGGCATGGCGACCTTCCCCTGTTTGTCGGCGTTTTAGCACGCGGCGGCTTGGAACGCACCCCGCCGGACGCTAACCTTGCCGCATGCGCTTGGTCCTGCTCGCCCTGATCCTGCTTGCGGCGGCGCCCGTTCGGGCGGCCAGCGACCGCTGCCCGGGCGGCGACAGTCTGGTCGACGTGACGGTGACCACCGATCCGGGCGGCGTCCGGATATCCAACGCGAAGACCGTGAACGACCTGATGCGTCTTGGCGGCGGCGGCGTCGATTTGCGCCACGGCCGCATTCTGGGCCTCACCCGGATGAGCCTGGATTTCAGGCTGCGGGCGAGTTCCCGCGTTGTGTCGCCCGACCGGAAGCGGTTCTGCGTTTCCCTGAGCACGGTCGAGGCGCATCTGGGGTTCAAGGATTTCGACGTCTTCGTGGCCCGCCGCTATGCCCCCGGAACCTGCCAGTACCGGGTCACCAAGGAGCACGAGATGCGGCACGTTTCGTTGTACCGAAGGGAACTGAACGATGCCGTGGGGCCGTTCAAGGCCGCCGTGATGGCGGCGGCCCGCAAGGTGCCGGTGGTGTGGACCACGGATCCGAAGGCGGCCAGCCAGGCGATGATCCAGCGGATCAGCGCCGCGCTAAATCCGCGTGTCAAGCGCCTTGAGCGCGACATGCGGGTCGCCAACCGCAAGATCGACACGCCGGCCGCCTACCGTCTTGAAAACGCCAAGTGCCCAAAATGGTAACCCTCCAATTTCGTTGGCACTTCAATATCTTCATTCGACCCGCACCCGGCCGTCGGACCCCCTTGCCCGCCCCCGACCCCACCTCCACCAAAACGTCATTGGTCTGACCGCGATCGGATTTGCTATGCAGTCAGGCACTCCCGCCGGCGATCCGACGAGCCACGAACATGCGCCTGCTCTTGCCCACGCGACGCCAGATGCTGACCGCCCTCGCCCTGCTGCCGCTGGCCGGCATGACCGGGCGCCCGTCCAGAAGCGCCCCGCGCCGGCTGCGCAAATGGGAATGCATCAACGAGGAATGCGAGCCCTACGTCTACGACCCCTCGGTCGGCGACTTGAACGTGGTCGATCTGGACCATCCGATCCCTCCGGGCGTCGCCTTCGAGGACCTTCCGGACGATTGGATCTGTCCGATCTGCGGCGACCCGAAGCGCGACTTCATCCCGCTCGACGACTGGGTCGAGGTGTGACGCCAAGCCGCGCCGACCGCGATTCACGTGGAGTTCGAATAACCGGTTCGGGATCCGCGTGAGTCGCCATTGCGGCGACGGCCCCCGCGAAGCCGGCGGAACGCCCGACGCATGGAACCCTTGCCCGGCGAGGAGCGGGAAACCCGAATCACCGTTCCCCGATTGGGCCTGCTCCGCTACCATCGGGGCCGGTCGCGGGAGCCATGTGGGGACGGGTCATGGCCGCTCAAACGTCCAAGGCCCAAGCAAGGGATTTCTTGGGCGCGATCATCACGATCCCGCCCTGACGCGATACGCTCCACCGGCGCGGTCCAGATGCGGGCGCCCCCAACAGCGACAACCCTAACCGATGGTGGAGCAACGGGCGCGAACTGCCTAAGTGGATCGGATCCAACGCTTGGTACCCAAGCTTTGGATCGGTCGATCCACTAAGCTATTGATCTGGTGGTTCGATTCAGCCAACGGATGGGACTCATC
>JANQIL010000099.1 GCA_028282245.1 Magnetospira sp. | reverse complement strand
AGAAGTTGATGGCGCAATGCGGGCCTTCCGGGCGCGGCCTGGCGCTCAGCGCGGCGCAGCCGCCGTCCAGTTCGATGGCGGCCAGCAGCATCAGCAAATCGGTCTCGAAGCGCGACAGGCCACAGGCCGCCGCCAGCACGTCCAACGCCGCGTCGGCGGGCAGCGCGCGGCGGGCCTGATCGAGGTCGGCCTCGGCGGCGGCCAAGTCCCCGCCCGCCGCCTCGCCGGTCGCCACCCCTTGCAGCAGCAGGCGCATGCGCGCGATTTGCGCCACCAGGTAGCGCTGGTTCGCGCTCAGCCAGCATTGGCGGTCGGCGGCGCTCACGGGATGCTCCTGCGCGGCTGTATGAAACGATGGTACGTGGGGCTGAGTTCGTTGTCGTCCATCCGCAAGGCGCTCTGGGCGCCATCCACCTGAACGCGGAACAGGTATTCGCCGCTGATGTCCGGGCCGATGATGAAGTCCACCGTGGCGCTGGCGGCGTTGCGCGGCTCGGCCGGGTAGCGATAGGTTCGCGGATCGATGTCCACGCCGTACTCGTTGATCAGCAGTTCCACCCTCTGGCGGCGGCCGACATCGGGCAGCAACCGCACCGTGACCGTGCGATAACCGTTCCCGTCGGTATCGGTCTGGATCGCCGACACCAGGATGTCGGGAGTCCCGCCCGTCTCACGGATGCGCGGTCGCAGGGCGAACGCCACCACATTGGACTCCACCCCCTCGTGTTCGGTCTCCGGAGTGCCCATCATCAGGCGGTGCACCACGCGCAGGGCCTGCACCCCGGCGCGCAGCGTGCCGTCGCTGGGGGCCTCGTTCTCCAGGTCGATGCGGATGCGCGCATCCCCCAGATTGGCCCGCAGCGGGCTGTACTCCGCGTTGCCGATGCGCACCCGGGTCACCTCGCCGCGCAGGTTGCGGCCGGTGATGAGGCAGGTGGCGGCACTGGTGATCCGTTCCTCCGGCGGGTCCTCGGCCACCACGGTCTCCACATAGGGATCCCGGAACGGCCGAGCGTAGATGTTGCGCGCCCGCACCGGCAGCGTCGGTCGCGGCGGCTCGGCGTCCGCCTCGATCAGCACCAGGTTTGCGACATAGGCGATGGAAAGCCGGTAGGCGGTCTGAAAGAACACCGACCAGAGCTTGGAGAAATCGTCCAGGTTCAGTGACAGGGGGGTCATCTTCACCGGCTCGATCTGCTCGGCCAGATCGGAACCGACCAGATAGGTGAAGCTGCTGCTGGCGATGGTGTCCTCGATGGCCTGGCGGCTGAGCACCGGCCGCGCGTGCAGGGTCCGCACCACGCTGCCCATCGCGCGCTGCGGCTCAAGCGAGGTCTCCGTGCCATAGAATGTCAGCATGTAGTGAAGATCCAAGGCCGCCTGTGGCCGCCGCACGACCGTGCCACCGGACCGCCGCGTGGGAAGATCCACGTTGCGATAGGCCGAATTCGGCGTCACCTGATAGAGAAAGATATTGACGCCCGAGCCAGCCAAACCATCGATCTGGTCCGGCCGCACCATGTTCACGCCGGCGCCGCCGAGGTCATCCTCAAGGGCTGGCCGCACCCATTCCCCGAGGGTGGCGGTGACGGTCGCGATGGCGAGGTCATTGCTCATGGTGTTGCCGATGCTCGTTTCGTGTCAGGTGTCCAGGTCGCTGTCCGTTCATCGGGTGTCGCGGGCCGCCGGGGCCACCGCTTAATCGTCCTGTCTGTGGTGGGATCGCAGGGCCAGGTAGTCATCGAAGCCATCCGGTCGGGGCGCGGCGGCCGGTGGCGCTTGCTCTTGCCGCGCCGGCGCGGGCCGGACCTCGACCTTGCCGATGCGCACTTGCACCTTGGGCAGAATCGGACGCGCCGGTCTCGACAGGGCCGCGACCGGGGATGGGGTCGGCGAAGGCTGCGGTTCCGGCACGCGTACTCTTTCCGGCACGGGGTCCGGCGCGGCGGAGGACGGCGGCCGTCGCGGCTGCAACGGTGGCGCCGGGGGGACCAATATGGGCCGATCCGTCGCGCCGACATCCGCCGGCACCTTCCGAGCGTCGGTGAACTCCGGTCGGATGGACCGAGGAGGTTCCGCGATGACCGGGCTCGCCCTGGTGGTGGTCGGGGCCTGCGCGGTTCGGGATGGCGTCGCTCGCGGCGGCGCGTCGGGGGACTCGTCCGACCGTCGGGCGTCGCGATCAGCCCCCGTGCCCGCCGACGTCGAAAGCGGACCCCGGTCGGCCGCCGGCCGCGCGGACACGACGGCCGGTTGGCTACCCGGTCGGGCGACAGCCGGCGCGGGAGACCGGTCGGGGGCCGGCTCCGGCCGAGCAACGGGCGCCGATGGCCGGTCGCCGCGTGGTGCCGGCGGGTGCCCGGTACGCGTGGCGGGATCCGGGTCCGGCCGGATGGCCGGCCCGACGATCGGCTCGTCCCCTGTCCTTGATCCGGACACCGGTCCCTCGATCTTTGTGTTGATCACGCGCGCCGGTCTGGCCGGCCACATGGGGTCCAAGGATTCGATGCGTGCCGCCGCGTCGCCATGCGGCGGCGGATCGGGCTGCGCGGCCTGCACCCCGCTCGCCGGTCCGGCTGGGTCCCTTTCGGGACTGGTCAACGGCGCCGCGTGAACCACCGTCGACGCCTCCTTGGCGGCGGTGGGCGCGCGTTCCGCCGCCGACAGGGGCGACGACTCCGGTTCGATTGGCGGCTGGCGCGGAGGCTGCAACCCGAGCAACGGACCGGGTCCGGGCACGGGAGAAACGGCGGCCCAGGGTCCGCGTCCCGTCGCGCGCCGCACCAAATTTGCCAGATAGCGGCTCATAACGACTGGCTTTCGCCGAGGCTGTCCGCCAGCAACTCCAGGTACCGGCGGCGCTTTACGGGGCTGAGATCGAGGATCTCCGCCTCGCCCCAGTGATAATGCAGAGCCAGAAAATGGATCTGACGGTAGAGATCGTCGGCCTGCCGTCCGATCTCCTGAAACAGAAAGCCGGCCGCATCAAGCACGGCGGGAGCGCGTTCGCCGCATTCGGGGCAGCACACGTCCAGACGCAGTTCGGCCTGCGGGTCCAGGCTCTCCATCAGGTCGGCGACGGCGTCCAGGGCCGCGCCGCCGTCGCCCGCGCGATCGTCCTCGACACAGGACCGCAACAATTGTCCGGCGGCCCGCTCGCTGTCCATTTCGCCGCACAGCGCCGTCAGGTCCCCGCCGGTGGGTAGCCGGAACCGAAGCCTTTGGCCGTGGATTTCGGTTTCATACCTCTCTCTGGCATCCGGATACGCCGGCTGCAGCAGATCGGAGACCGAGAGGTCCAGGTCCATTGCGGCGCCACATTCGGGGACCGGACAGCGGAGGGTGCTCTGCAGGCGTTCGCCCAGGGTGAGGCGGCGCAGATGCCATAGCAGGGCCTCGCGGTCCCCGACCACCAGCCGTTCCACCGCCCGCCGGTCCACCGTTTCGAGCCTTTCCATCCGCTGGATACAGCGCAGAAGGAGTTCGGTCGAAAGCACCACCGGCGGCGTATCGAGGACCAGTTCGCT
>JANQIL010000081.1 GCA_028282245.1 Magnetospira sp. | reverse complement strand
CGGTGCGGCCGCTGCGGCCGCCTGCTGGCCAAGGGCGCGGTGATCGTGGTAAACATCAAATGTCCCCGTTGCGGGGCACTCAATTCCTTTCAGAGGGCCGCCCCGAGCCCCGCCTCCGAACGCCAGGGAGCGTCACCGGAGACGGGCCATGGCGAAGAAACCCTGGAACCATCCCCCTCGGATCGCGGGACCGATCCACCGGCCAACCAATGACACTCCCGGGTACATCTACGGGCACGGTGGCGTGGCCGGTTTCGGCGCCCGGGATTTCCATGTCGCGCAGGTGCCGTCGAGGCTGGCCAGGCAGGTGATCATCGAGCACCATTACTCGGGGCGCGTCGTGCAAAACAGCTACGTCCACCTTGGAGTATTCAGGGAGGGCGTGATGGAAGGCGTGCTGCAGTTCGGCTACTCGATGAACCCGGCCCACGCCGACAAGGTGGTGGCCGGGGCGACAAGCAAGACGCACCTGGAACTGAACCGCATGTGGCTCGCCGACGCGGCCCCGCGCAACAGCGAGAGCCGGGCCCTGAGCCATGCGATGAAATACCTGCGCCAGGCGATGCCCCATGTGGAGTGGGTGCAGTCCTTTGCCGACGAACGCTGCGGGTGCCTGGGCGTGGTCTATCAGGCCGCCAACTTTCTCTACCTCGGAAGCCACCGAACCGCTTTCTACGAGCTGGACGGGCAAATCTACCATCCAATGCTGATGACCGCGCACGGCAAGAACGGGCGGCGAGGGCCGTACCTGCTCGCTAACCGGCACCGCGCGACCAGGCACAGCCTGCGGCAATTCCGCTACATCTTCTTTCTTCGGAAGGCCGCCCGGCGGCGGCTCAAAATGCGGGTGCGGCCGTATCCGAAGCCGGCCGACGCGTAGCCTCTATAGCACGTCAGAAATCAACGCGACGGAACCCGCCGCGCGGGCGATTTCTGACGTCGGCGGAGTCCGAAAGCGCTTGCCGAAATGTCCGAAAGCGATCGCCGCGCTACAAATGGGTAAGAAAAACCCCTGCAACTCATTGAGTTGCAGGGGTTCTTACTGGTGAGCGCGCCAGGATTCGAACCTGGGACCGTCTGATTAAAAGTCGTTTTTCACGCAATTTTCTTACTTTCTCCGAATTTCGCTATATTTCTATAAAATATTGAAATTATTATATAAATCGAGCACCTATTGACGAACGGTATTTTCCATATTACGCTAATTTTCCACTCATGCTGCTTACCTATTGCTTACCCCGCGCCCAAACGATAATGCGTCTGATCCGGGGTCCGTCTGACGGGGGTAAGCGGAAAAGGGAGGGCGCGCGCCATGCCGAAGCTGACCAAGCGGTTCGTCGATTTGTGCCAGCCGATGGACCGGGACCGTTTCGAATGGGACGACGAGTTGCCGGGGTTCGGGCTGCGCGTGAAGCCCTCGGGCGTCAAGTCCTACATCATCCAGTACCGGCAAGGGGGACAGTCCCGCCGCCTCACCCTCGGCCGACATGGGGTGCTGACCGCCGACGAGGCGCGGCGACTGGCGAAGCTGCATTTCGGGTCGGTGGCGCATGGCAAGGACCCGGTGGCGGAGAAGCGGGAAGAGCGCAAGGCCCCCACGGTCAAGGACCTCGCCGACGACTACATGGAGCGCCACGCCCTGCCCACCAAGCGGCCCAACTCGATCAAGAACGATCGCCTGCTGCTGGACAAGCACATCCTGCCGAAGCTGGGCAGCCTCAAGGTGGCGGCCCTCACCCAACGGGACGTCGAACCGTTGTTGATCGCCATGAAGGACCGGCCCTATCAGGCCAACCGGGTTCGCGCCCTGCTGTCCAAAATGCTGTCCCTCGCGGTGGCGTGGGGTTGGCGGGCCGACAATCCGGCCAGGGGCGTTTCGCCCTACCAGGAGGAGAAACGCGACCGCTGGCTGAACGAGGCCGAACTGAGTCGGCTCTTCGCGGTCCTGGACGCCCACCCGAACCGCCGATCCGCCAACGCGGTCCGACTCATCACCCTGACCGGGGCGCGACGCATGGAAGTCCTCGCCGCGCGCTGGGAGCAATTCGATCTGGAACGCGGCCTGTGGATCAAGCCGGCCCATACCACGAAACAGAAAAAGACCGAACACCTGCCCCTGTCCGGCGCCGCCCTGGACCTGTTGCGCCGCATGGCGGACGCGCGGGACGGCAAGACGCCATTCCTGTTCCACGGTGATGGGTCGAATGGACACCTCACCGACCTCAAGCGTTTCTGGACCGACGTTTGCCTGATGGCCGGGATCGAGGGCGCCCGGGTCCACGACCTGCGCCATACCTTCGCCTCGCACCTCGTCTCATCCGGCGTGAGCCTGCCCATCGTGGGACGCCTGTTGGGCCATACCCAGCCGCAGACGACGCAGCGCTACGCCCACCTGGCCGATGATCCGTTGCGGGAAGCGGCGGAGAGGTTTGGGAAAAGGCGGCGGATCTGATCGGGCGCATCATTGCGTCACGTTTTTGGTGGCCGTCGGCGTCTCCCAGGGAATGAAGGCGAGAACGTTTGGGTGTTGGTCGTAAAACTGCCTGTTCGAGTCTGAATTGGTGGGTCGAAGACGACGAAACCAGACACTGGCTGCTGGTGATGTTTCTTGAGGAGGGGAGGAAGGAAAGACCGTTTGGTGCGCTGACGCGGGGCCGCCCTTGTGCAGGTGGCAGCCGCCCAGCAAACAGCGGTAATTGCAATGTAAAGACGAGGTCGCTGCGCGACCAGAAAGGGGGACACCCCCTTTCTGGACTTTCCCCCAAGAGTTAAAGGGGTAAAGGCCCTAGGATGTAACTTTTAGGCGCATTCACGCCTAAAAGGTCCTGGCGATGCGGAAACCGTTGAAGGTGTACCGGAGGTCTGGCGTGCCCCTGTCCCGGTTCGCGGAGCGCAGGTACCTCGGCCTGTCGAGCCAGGACCCGCTGCGCAGGACACGCAGGTCGCAATTTCCGGTTGTCCACGGACGGCCGTCGTCCGGGGCTCCCCGGTAGCCGTCGTTCCAGCAGTCCTCGCACCATTCCCAGACGTTGCCATGCATGTCATGGAGGCCGAAGGCGTTGGCCGCAAGCGCGCCGACCGGACGCGTGCGACCGCCCGAATTCCCCGCATGCCAGGCGTGGCGATCCAAGGCGCCTGCGTCGTCGCCGAAGCTCCAGCGCCCGTCCGATCCGGCACGACACGCATATTCCCACTCCGCCTCGCTGGAAAGGCGGTACGCCGCGCCCGTTTTCTCGGACAGCCACGCCGCATAGGCCCGCGCGTCCTCCCAACCGACGTCGATCACCGGCCGCCGGCCACGCCCCCAGCCTCGGTCATCGGGGCGGTCGCGACCCGTCTCCCAGGCGAACCGGTCGTACTCCTCGAACGTCACAGGGTACCTTCCCAAGGCAAACGGGCGTTCTATCGTCACCTCGTGTCGCGGCCCTTCGTCGTCGTCTCGACCTTCCTCGTTCCCCGGCGAGCCCATCAGGAAACGGCCCGACGGAATCACGACAAGTTCGGGTG
>JANQIL010000048.1 GCA_028282245.1 Magnetospira sp. | reverse complement strand
GGCGACCCGGCCCACCGGCTTGCCCTTGGCCGGATAGAGGCCGTGACGGTCGGCCGGTCCGCGCGGCCGGGTGGCCGCCTCCAGGAACGGCCGCAGCTTCGGCGACATCAGATTCTTGAACGGCTTGGCCAGAACGCCGGCCGCCATCGCCAGGGCGAAGCGGCGCGGATGCGGCACCGTGCGGACGACCAGCTCGCGCAGGCTGCGCTCGCCGGAGGGGCGGGCGTGGGTCTTCTCGATATGCACCCGCGCCCGGTCGATCAATCGCCCGTAATCCACGCCGGACGGGCAGGTGGTGGCGCAGGCGAGACAGGTCAGGCAGCGGTCCAGGTGGGTGACCGTGGAGACCGCCGGCGGCGCCTCGGACTCCAGCATGTCCTTGATCAGGTAGATGCGGCCGCGCGGCCCGTCCAGCTCGTCGCCGAGCAACTGATAGGTGGGGCAGGTGGCGGTGCAGAATCCGCAGTGGACGCAGGCCCTGAGAATGGCTTCCGAATGGCGGATCGCGGGGTCGGCCCGCTGGTCGTCGCTGAACGCGGTGCGCATCTAGCCCATCCGTCCGGGGTTGAGGATTCCCTTGGGGTCGAACCCCTGGCGGACCCGCCGGGTCAGTTCGGCCAGCGGTCCGGGCGGCGGCTCGAACACCGGGACCGCGCGGCGCTGACTCTCCGAGGCGCGGACCAGGGTCGCGTGGCCGCCGTGCGGGGCCAGGGCGCCGCGCACCGTCGCCGCGTGGGCGTCCGTCGCCTCGGGCAGGGCGGCCCAGATCAGGCCGCCGCCCCAGTCGAGCAGGAACCGCCCGCCGGCCCGCGCGCGGATCGCCTCGGCCACCGCCGGACCGGCGGCCGGCGGCAGGGAAATGCGCCACAACGGGCCGTCGCCGCCGACGAACGGCGCGACGTCGCGCAGCCGCGTCCACAGGTCGGCCGATTCGGCCTCGTCCAGGGCGCCGACCGCGCCGAGGTCGGACAACAGGGCGCCGAGACCCTGGCAGCGCGCGGCGACCGACGATGGCGGCCCCTCCAGGCGCAACGCGGTGAGCGGCGGGCCGCCCGCCGGGTCGCCGTCCGGCAGGTGCGCCGCGCCGGAGACCGCGAGCGGCGAGCCGAGGGCGCGTGTCATCGCCCGGCCTGCGGCGTCCATGTCGAGGCCGGTCAGGGTGACGGTGACCGCGCGCTCGGGCTTGGGAAGCACCTTGACGGTGATCCGGGTCAGCAGGCCGAGGGTGCCGAAGGCGCCGCAGACCAGCTTGGAGAGATCGAACCCGGTCACGTTCTTGACCACCCGGCCGCCCGACTTGAAGGCCTCGCCGCGTCCGCTCACCGCGTGAAACCCCAGAACGTGGTCGCGCACCGCGCCGGCCGTCGGGCGGCGCGGTCCGGCCAGATTGCACGACACCACGCCGCCCAGGGTCGCGTGATCGGGCGGGGCGCCGAGCAGCGGTCCCAGGTCCGGCGGCTCGAAGGCCAGCCCCTGGCCGTGCGCGTCGAGCGTCGCGACGATCTCGGCGAGCGGCGTTCCGGCGCCGGCGGTGAGCACCAGTTCCTCCGGTTCGTAAAGGCTGATTCCCGACAGTCCGGCGGTCTCCAGAACGATGTCGGCGGCCACCGGATGGCCGAGGCGATGCTTGCTGCCGGCGCCGCGAAGGTCCACCGGCTTTTCCTCGGCCGCCGCCCAGGCGAGAACCTCGCGCGCCTGATCGGCGGTTTGCGGACGCAGGATTTCGCTCATGCTCAGAACCTCGGCAGGTCCGGGAAGCGGACCTCGCCGCGCTTCACGTGCACCCGGCCCAGTTCGGCGCAGCGGTGCAGGGTCGGGAAGACCTTGCCCGGATTCAGGCGGTTGTCGGGGTCGAAGGCGCATTTCAGGCGCTGCTGGTGCTCCAGGTCGACGGCGTCGAACATCGTTTCCATCAGGTCGCGTTTCTCCAGGCCGACGCCGTGCTCGCCGGTCAGCACGCCGCCGAACTCCACGCACAGGCGCAGGATGTCGGCGCCGAACTTCTCGGCGCTCTCCAGTTCGCCCGGCAGGTTGGCGTCGTAGAGCACCAGCGGGTGGAGGTTGCCGTCGCCGGCGTGGAACACGTTGGCCACCTTGAGTCGGTAGCGCTCCGACAGATGGTTGATGCGGTCGAGCACGCGCGGCAGGGCGCGCCGGGGGATGGTGCCGTCCATGCAGTAATAGTCGGGCGAGATCATGCCGGTGGCCGGGAAGGCCGCCTTGCGCCCGGCCCAGAATTTCTGTCGCTCGGCCTCGTCGCGGCTGGCCCGCAGGGTCGAGGCGCCGAGCGTGCGGGCGATCTCGGAGACCCGCTCGATCAATTCGTCTACCTCGGACGCCGGACCGTCCAGCTCGACGATCAGCAGGGCCTCCGCGTCAAGCGGGTAGCCGGCCTTGACGAAGGCCTCGGCGGCGCCGATGGCGGGGCGGTCCATCATCTCCAGGCCGGCCGGAATGATGCCGCGCCCGATGATCCGGGCCACGCAGTCGCCGGCCGCGTGGGTGCTCGGGAAGCCGATCAGCAGGGCGCGGGCCGTTTCGGGCGCGCGCAGGATGCGCACCGTGACCTCGGTGACAATTCCGAGCAGCCCTTCCGAGCCGCACACCACGCCCAGCAGGTCGAGGCCGCCGGCATCCAGGTGCTTGCCGCCGAGGCGCAGCCGCTCGCCGGTCATCAGCACCATTTCGACGCCCAGCAGGTTGTTGGTGGTCAGACCATATTTCAGACAGTGCACGCCGCCGGAGTTCTCGGCCACGTTGCCGCCGATGGTGCAGGCGATCTGGCTCGACGGGTCGGGGGCGTAGTAGAAGCCGCGATCCTCGACCGCCCTGGTGATCGCCAGATTGGTCACTCCCGGCTGCGCGGTGACCGCGCGGTTGTCGAAATCGATGTCGAGAATTCGGTTCAGGCGCGCCAGGCCGAGCGTGACGGCGTCGCCGCGCGGGATGGCGCCGCCCGACAACGACGTGCCGGCGCCGCGCGGCACCACGTTGACGCCCATCTCGTGGCAGATGCGCAGGATCGCCGCCACCTGCTCGGTGTCCTCGGGCAGGGCGACGATCATCGGAAGCTCGGTGTAGGCGGTCAGGCCGTCGCACTCGTAGGCCTTGAGCTCGGTCTCGTCGACGATCAATCCGCCGCCGGGCATCGCCTCGCGCAGGGCGTCAATGATATCGTCGCGCCGGGCGACGATGGTCTCGTCGGGCACGGGCATCCGCATGCGATCGGTTCCTCCCTCAACCGGCCTCGGGAGTCATTCTAATCTATGCCGTCGAAAACGCAAAAAATCTAATTTAGGCGGCTCTGAAAAACGCCCGGACATTTGATTCATAAGGGTTCTGAAGGCCTCGGCATGGATTCCGTATCCCCGGAAAGGCCGCACCTCCGACCCCTTGGTCAAGGTAAACGGCCTCGTTAAGGAAAAAACCAAAAAAACAGGCAAACCCCCGCCGAGATCGCCTAACCATTTGAAATTAAATGACGTGTGACGCCCGTCACAGTGATTCAGGTCACTGTGACGGGCTGCATTCGACGTTATGCTATGACCCATAAAAAGAAAAAGCCAAAAGCAAAATCAAGGGCCGGTCCATAGAAGAAAACCAACAATTTCTCGACCGAGCCGCGTATTGGGATAATGGATAAATACACGGGAGACAAAAGTGTTGGTCCAGGTCAAGAACCATTCGGAACCGGGAAACAATTGGTGGAGTCCCACGGCCCCGCGGATGGCGGGTTGCAAGGGATCGCTGGACCGAATTCTGGATCTCTGCGGCCGACCGTCCCGGGTTCGCGGCGCCGACGCCGTCAAATGGCCGCCACGCGGCCGGGCCGGCCAGGGCGCCCGCGTGGTTCTCGGGACCACGTCCTGACCCGGTCGCGGGAGCTCGGCCGACGAGTTCCGTGCGGCCCCAGATGAGCCGCCGAGTTGTTCTTAACCATCAAGCTCGGGAGGGTCCTCGGACCCTCCCGCTTTATGTTCTACGTGGCGACGCCGTGTCCGGCATCCATGAAAAGGGTCCTGGCCGGGGGCCGGACGAGCTTGAGACGTATCGGTGGCCGGAAGGAGGAACGGCTCCTCGCCGTGCTCAATAAATTGTCGACAGGATGGCCCAGGCGGCGACCACGGCCAGGATAATCAGGCCGTGCACGCTTGGCAGGAGCCACCAATGGGTGTTTTTCCGAGGGCCCTCGGTTTCGGTACCGGGATGCGTCATCATGACACCTCCATAATTCATTAAGTTGGCTTCGTTGATTTTCTTGTTGGCTCGACGGACCGTGCGGTAGCCGTCGACCGTTTTCGCAATTGCCGGAGACGTGGGTCGGCATGTCCGGCATTTCAACAGCATGGCTGGTATGTTTGTTTGACTGTGTGACCGCGCGGCCTCATTTGGGAATCTCCGGAGCGTGGCGCCGGTACGCCGGCCGAGCCCGGTCCGCCGAAAGGAGTGCGAAATGTCCGATGCCGCAGGCGGTCCGGCCTGGATCCGGATGAAGTGCGCGACCCCTGCTCGGCGCCTTGCCCGGGGCACCATCCTCGCCCTTCATGCCGAGCGCCCGGAGGCGATTTCGTGACGCTCGATTTCGATCTCGATCTGCCGAACGGCGCCCCGGTGGCGGTTGCCATGTCGGGTGGCGTCGACAGCTCGACCACCGCCGCCCTGTTGGCGGCGCGGGGCTACAGGGTGTTCGGGGTGACCCTGAAGCTCTATGAAACGGCCGTCGCCGCCACCGCCGGCACCTGCTGCGCGGGGCACGACATCCGCGACGCCCGCCGAGTGTGCGAGCACCTGAACATTCCGCATCTGGTGCTCGACCTGGAAGAGGCCTTCCGGCGCGACGTCATCGACGACTTCGCGGACACATATGTGTCTGGCGAGACGCCGATTCCCTGCGTTCGCTGCAACCAGACGGTCAAGTTCCGGGACCTGCTGGCGTTCGCCCTCGACAAGGGAGCGGAGGCCCTGGTCACCGGCCATTACGCGCGGTGGCGCCCGGGTCCCCAGATGTGGCGCGGCGTCGACCACGGACGTGATCAGAGTTATTTCCTGTTCGCCACCGAGCGTCGGCACTTGGCTCGTCTGCGATTCCCCCTGGGCGGCCTGGACAAGGAGCGGACGCGGCGCGCCGCGTCCGAGCTCGGGCTGCCGGTGGCCGCCAAGCCGGACAGCCAGGACATCTGCTTCGTCTCGCAAGGCTCCTACGCGGCGCTGGTCGCGCGGCTGCGTCCAGGGGCCGCGCGCGCCGGGGATATTGTCGATGTCGACGGCCGGGTCGTTGGCGCCCACGAGGGCTTGATCCGCTACACGGTCGGGCAGCGGCGCGGACTGGGATCGGGGGGCGGCGACGCGCGCTACGTGATCGGTCTGGATCCATCGACCAACCGGGTGGTGGTTGGTCCGCGAACGGCCCTGTCACGGCGGATTTTCGCGATCCGGGATGTCAACTGGCTGGGCGACGGGGACTCGCCGCCGTCCGGGTTCGATTGCGCGGTCAAGGTTCGGTCGCGGCATTCGCCCCTGGCGGCACGGGTGACCATGACCGGGGCCGGGGAGGCCGAGGTCACCTTGGCGGCGGCGCATGCCGGGATCGCGCCGGGACAGGCCTGCGTGTTCTATGATGGCGAACGGGTGCTCGGTGGCGGCTGGATCCGGCGCGACTGACCTGTCTCTATCCTATTTCGGGAAAATAATTTGGAATTAGAAAAAGGGTTGACAATATTATTTCGAAATCGATATAATAAAGACCGATGGAATACGACAGGACTCATGGTTTCTCCATCGATTCCGGGCGGTTCGGGGCGAGACCCCGACCGACGAACAAGGGAACAAGCACGATGCCAAGCGCACTATCGCCCTTGCCCTCTTTTTTGTCCGACCCCGTTGCCGATCGCGCGAAAGCGCCGGCGCTCCGGGACCATAATCGGCTTCGCGCCACGATGTGCGACGTCCAACGCCGGATCGGGGACCAGAAACGGGTCGCGTCGAGGTTGCGCGACAGCCTTTCCGATCTGAACGACGAGATGGCGCGGCTCCGACAGGTCATCAATACTCGTCGGGCCGCCATGGGCGAAATCGATATCGACGCCCTGCGCGCGCGATCGCTCCGGCTGATCGGGATCATGGATGCCGCGATGGCCGGACCGGTCTGCGGCGACGCGGCCTGATCCGATCCCAGGGGCGCGCGGCCCCGGGGGCCGCCCATCCACCGCGCGACCGAAATGATCGGGATATTGCCGACGACGGTCCGAACCTCGAACTCCGCGACCCGATCCTCCCCCTCCCGTTTTCGGCGGTCGGGGACTCGCGCCGCCGTCCCCGGTTGGGTATTCTGCGGCGACCGATCCCACGTTAAGGACCCATGCCATGACGGACGTTCCGGATTTCCTGGCCGCCCGGCTGATCGATCTGGAGTCCCACCTGGCCCAGCATGACCGCGCGCTTCAGGATATCAGCGACGTGGTGGCGGATCAGTTCGGAACCATCGATCATCTGCGGCGCGACCTCGCGCGGCTGTCGGCCCGCCTGGAGGCGGTCGAGGAACGGGCCGAGCGGTCGGCGCCGCCCGATCGGCCGCCACCTCATTATTGAATGGAGGGCCGGCGTGACGGATGGGCGCCGCGAGCCGCGTGCATGCGCCTGTTGAACCGCCGCCGCCGTTGGCGCATAAGTGCGGCGGGACGGACGGTTCGGGTGATGGGCCCGGCGGCGGCGGCCGTTGGGCGGAAGGGAGGCGAACGCGTTGCGGGGTTGGATGCTTGCTGGGCTGCTGCTGGCCATCCATGTGGCGACGGTGCCATGCGCCGCGCAGATTGCCCTTCCCGCTCCGGAACCGACGATGCGCCTGATCCGTGCCATTGTCGACAACGACGCGGCGGCGGCGCGCCGGGCGCTCGGCGACGGCGCCGATCCCAATCTGCGCGACGTGCGGGGGTTGACGCCGCTTGACGTGGCGCTGATGTTCCGTCGCCGGGACATCGCCGATATGATCTCCACCGCCCAGCAGGCCGTCATCGCGTCATCCGCAGGATCGGCCGCGACCGCCGATTTGGCTGAACCGGTGGCGCCGCCATCGACCATCGAAAGCTATCTGAGCGCGATCGAGCCGCCGCCCGGTCCTCCGTTGGCCGATCCGTCCGCCGCAATCGCCGAATTGCCCCCATCGCCGGCCGATCTGTCGCCACCGCCCGAGATCCAGCCGCCACCGCTCGCCGCGCCCTCCGCCGAGGCGCCGCCGCCTCCCGTCGCCGCGCACGAACCGCCGGTTTCGACGGTGCCGCCACGACCAACGCCGTCCGCGCCGTTGCCGTCCGAAGCCGCGATCCCCGATACCGTCGACGACGCGCTGGCGGCCGTTCCGGGGAGCTGGCCGCCGTCCGGCGTGGCGCCCTCGGCGCCCTCGGCTCCACCTGCCGTGGGACTGCCTCCCGTCGACGACGCCGAGCCCTATCACTCGGTCCCGCCACGCGCCGGCGTGGCCTTCACGCCGGCCGAGCCGCCGGCCCCCGCCGCCGCCGCCGCGCCGGTTCCGCCGACCGAAACGCCCGGGTTCCTGGATCGCTGGTCCTCGTGGCTGTTTGGCGACGATTCCGCCGACCCGTTGGCCGCGTCGCGCTCGTCCGGTTCCTTCGCCGAACCGACACCGGCGGACGCGGAATCCCTCGGCTCGGCGCCGGCCGCCGCGCCGGACAGGAGCGCGGAACCGGATCTGTTCGATCAGATCGGCGATTACCTGTTCGGCGACGAGGTGGCGCCGTCGACCACGCCACCACCCGTGCCGTCGGTGGCCGCGTTGCCGCCGTCGCGCCCGGCCCCCGCGACCGAACGGGTTCTGGATGGCGCGCGAATCCTGTTCGGCCGCGATCTGACGCTGGGGCGCGCCATTGCCGACCGGGACGTCTGCACCGACCGGCAAGGAATGACGTTCTGCCTATCCGACACCGCATGGCCGGACCCGGTGGGCGATCTTTTCACGATCGGCGATGTCGCGCCGCTGGCCGGAACGCGGACCCTGGCCCGTTACGAGAGCGGGCGCGCCGTGGCCCTGCATGGCTTCTTCCCCAGTCGCGGCTTCGAGGGCATCCGGGCCCACTTCGAATCCGCCCTGGGGGCGCCCAGCTACGAGAAAACACGGCCGGTCCATCACGACGGCTACCCGTTCCGCGACAGCCGGGTGGTCGGCTGGCGCAATCGGCCGGCCGCCGGGGGGCCGCAGCAACTTCTTGAAATCGAGGAACACGCGGCGCGGCGTCACCTGGGGATCACCCCGGATCACGGGACCCTGCGGCTGGTCCGGGTCGGCGATGTCGACGGGACGCGGTTCGTCCGCCGGTCGGATCTGGTGATCCTCGGCGACCGGCTGCTCGGGCAAGCCGGCCCGAACGCCCCGGATGGCGGGTCATAGTTCCTTCAGCATCGCCACATGGCGGCGGGCGAGGTCGGCGTAATGGTCGGCGCCGCGCTGAAAGCCGGCGACCTCGTCGTCGCCGAGGACACGGACGCGCCGCGCCGGCACGCCCGCCCACAGGCTGCCCGTCTCGACCCGCTTGCCGGGTCCGATCAGCGCCCCGGCCGCCACCATGGCGCCGCTCTCCACCACCGCGCCGTCCATGATGCAGGCCTTCATGCCGATGAAGCAGCGGTCCTCCAGGGTACAGCCATGGATCATCGCCATGTGGCCGATCAGCACGTCGTCGCCGATGAAGGTCGGCCATTTGGCGGTGGTCACGTGAACCGTGCTGTTGTCCTGAATGTTGGTTCGCGCCCCGATGCGGATGTGGTTGACATCGCCGCGCACCGTCACTCCGTACCAGATGGAGCTTTCGGCGCCGATCGTCACGTCGCCGATCACGCAGGCGGTGGGGGCGACGAAGGCCGAATCATGGATGCGCGGCGTCGTGCCCTCGAACGGCAGGATGGTCGGACTCATGGCGCTGTCTCCCTGGTTGGTTCGCCGGTTCATGCCTGAAGCCAGCCGCGCATCGCGGCGCTCACCTCGCGCGGTCGTTCGAGCGTCGACAGGTGGCCGCAGTCCTCGATGATCTCCAGCCGGGCGCCGGGAATCGCCGCCGCCATCGCCTCGTGCACGGCGGGCGGGGTCAAGGTGTCCTGGCGCCCGGCCACGATCAGGGTCGGGCAGGCGATGCGCGCGAGGTCGGCGGTGCCGTCCGGACGTCCCATGATCGCCGTCTGCTGACGCACGAAGCCGTCGCGGCCGACCGTCCGCGCCATGCGTTCGAACGTCGCGACCAAATCGGCGTCGCCGCGTCGCGACTCGGCGATTAACAGGTCGAGGGTCTGCGCCGTCGCCTCGCCGAATCGGTCGTCGCGGGCCAGGGCGATGAACAGGCGTCGCCGCCGCGTCGCCTCCTCGGTGTCGGCCGCCGGGGTGGTGTTGAGCAGGGCCAGACGATCGACCCGCCACGCGGCCCGGCGCATGATCTCCTGGGCCACGTAGCCGCCCATCGACAGTCCGGCCAGGGCGAAGCGGGGCGGCGCCTCGGCCAGAACGTCCTCGGCCATCGCGGCGATGTCGTCGCGCCGGGTCAGGTCGGCGACCCGGATGTCGGCGATATCGGACAGGCCGTCGGTCTGGTGTCGCCACAGGTCCGCCGTGCACAACAGGCCGGGCAACAGGATCAGAGGGTGGCGGGACATCGTTACTTGACCAACTGCGACATCTGCTTGAACCGGTCGGTGTCGGCCCGCTCGGCCCATTCGAACAGCACCATTTCGGTTCCGACCACCCGCGCGCCCTCCTGGCGCATGCGGTCGAGCGCCAGGGCGTGGTTGTCCGGGGTCCTGGACGACATCGCGTCGGCGACCACGAACACCTGGCAGGCCCGTCCGAGCAGGTCGATGGCCGTTTGCAGGACGCACACATGGGCCTCGATGCCGACGATCACCGCCTGCGGTCGCTCCAGGCCGCCGAACGCCGTCCACCAGCCCTCGTCGCGCACGCAGGAGAAGGCGGTTTTCTCGCGGACCGTGGTCTGCTCCGGCAGCGGCCCCAACTCCTCGGAAGTCGGTCCCAGGCCTTTCGGGTATTGCTCGGACACCAGGACGGGCACGTCGAAGATGGCGGCTCCCGACAGCAGACGGCGCACGTTGTCGAGCACCCTGCGGCGCTCGTGGATGACCGGCAGCAGTCGGACCTGCACGTCGATCACCAGAAGCGCGGAGCGGTCGGCTTGCAGGAACATGGGACGGGGCCTCCTTATCGGTGATGCCGCGTTTCGCGGTCGCGAAGACCCTAGCCAATGCGTTGCCGGGTCGCCACGGAAATATGCGCCCGGCGATGTGTGTCCACGTTGCAACACTGTTACAGGATGGCGAGCGGCCGCCGAGTCGCGGCGTTGACTCGTCGCATTGGATAAAGCCTAGTATCCGCCACGATTACGCGATGCTATCATCGCCCGGAACCGGGCCCGGCAGGTCCGTCGCCGCAAGATGGAGAACCCATGGGATTCGCTGAACTGGGACTGGGCGACGATGTCCTGCGGGCGGTCGCGGACGCCGGCTACAGCGACCCGACACCGATCCAGGAAAAGGCGATCCCCTATGTCCTCATGGGGCGCGACGTGCTCGGCTGCGCGCAGACCGGCACCGGCAAGACGGCCGGCTTCACCCTGCCGATGGTCGACATCCTGGCCCAGGGGCGGGCCAAGGCGCGGATGCCGCGCTCGCTGATCCTGGAGCCGACCCGCGAACTGGCGGCCCAGGTCGCCGAGAGCTTCGACAAGTACGGCAAGCATCACCGACTGAACAAGGTGCTGCTGATCGGCGGCGAGTCGATGAACGAGCAGGTCAAGACCATGGAGCGCGGGGTGGATGTGCTGATCGCCACGCCGGGCCGTCTGCTCGACCTGTTCGAGCGGGGCGGACTGCTGCTGCGCGACGTCAAGATCCTGGTCATCGACGAGGCCGACCGGATGCTTGACATGGGGTTCATCCCGGACGTCGAGCGAATCGTGTCGCTGTTGCCGCCGCTCCGCCAGACGCTGTTCTTCTCGGCCACCATGCCGCCCGAAATCCGCCGCCTGGCCGATGCCTTCCTGAGCAATCCGAAGGAGATTTCGGTCGCCCCGCCGTCCAGCGCCGCCGAGACGGTGATCCAGAAGCTGGTCGTGGTCTCGCATGGGGGCGGCCGTGGGACGGCCGGCGGCCATAAGGAGAAACGGGCCGCGCTACGCGAGATCCTGCGCCGCGAGGAGGTTCGCAACGCCTTCATCTTCTGCAACCGCAAGCGCGATGTCGGCGTGACCTGCCGGTCACTGGAGCGCCATGGCTTCAACGCCGGACAGCTGCACGGCGACATGACCCAGTCGGCGCGCACCGAGACCCTTGATCGTTTCCGGCGCGGCGACATTCCGCTGCTGGTCTGCTCCGACGTGGCGGCGCGCGGCATCGACATCAGCGATGTCAGCCATGTGTTCAATTTCGACGTTCCGACCCACGCCGAGGACTACGTGCACCGCATCGGCCGCACCGGCCGGGCCGGCAAGGCGGGCGCCGCCTACACGCTTGTCGTGCCGGAGGAGGGCAAGTACGTGGATGCCATCCAGAAACTGCTCGGCAAGACGATCGAGCGGTTCGAGGTCGAGGGGCTCGCCGCGGCCGAGCTGGAGCAAAGGCCGAGGTCGCGGGGCCGTGGCCGCGACCGGCGCGCCAGATCGGACGCGCCGGCGGCCTCCGCCGCGTCGCGCGGTCGCGAACGGCCGCCGCGCGAGGAAACGGACAAGCCGGTGACCGGGCTTGGCGACCACGTGCCGGCCTTCCTGTTGCGGCCGATCAAGCTGGACGGTTGACCAGGATGCCGGCCGGCCCCCGCGACCGGCGGAGGATTTTCCCGTGTTCCCGCGCCGCGTGATTTTTTTCGCCGCCGTCCTGGGTCTCGCCAATCCGTCCTCCGTCGGGCCGGTGGCCGCGCAAACGTGGGACGATCTGCTCGGGCGCGGATGGTCGCGGACCTGGGATCCGGCGTTCGAGGGCGACGCGATGTCGGCCCCCGGCTGGGGCGCCTGGAGCGAGAGGTCGGGCGGCAGCCGTTATCCTTGGCGCAACTGGTCGCGCGCTCCACGGGGCGAATGGGGAGCGGGCGACTGGCCGCGCGACGAGGCGCTGCCCGGCGCCGGCATGACGTTGACCTGGGACTCCCGCCGTCTGATGCGGGCGCACGGCCAGAACGTGGTCGTCCTCGGCCTGATGTTCACCGGCCGCCAGACCTTCGATCGTGGCGTCGCGGCCCGTTTGGCGCGCGAGATCGAACGGGCGTCCGGGGAGGAGATGTGGCGGCGCTACATGCCCGGCACGCCGCGTGACGGGGAGGTCAACCGAACCCTTATCTGGCAATATTTCCTGACCTTCCGGAAATACGCCGAGGCGCTGCGCGCGCAGGCGACGCGGCTGGCCCGTGGCCTGGAGCGGCCGTTGCGCCCGGAGGACGTGCAGGCCGGAAACTTCTGGGTGCCGCCCAGCCCGGCCCATCCGACCCAGGGCGCGATCGGCGCCTGGCGCGACGGCGGCGGCGCGGTAACCCGTTCGACGGCGCTGGCCTTTTGGTCGCTGGTCGTCGTCTGCCAGGACTGTCACACCCAGTTCCGCGTCGAATGATGCAATATCGAATCGATTGTGCTAGGATCATCTGATCCGGCAACGATCGTGAGACTTCTGCAATGGCCGAGGCCGTCGCGCTCACTCCGTCCCTGAACGAATTTCTGTACGACCGTCAGCGGATCGACCGTGTCCGCCAGTCGGCGCTCGATCGCCTGGACCGCGACCGCGAGATCGCCGACCGGCGCTTCCGCGATCGCCGCGACCTGACCGATCTGATCGCCGCCGACGCCCTGGCCGCCGACGTGGCCCGAGAACGCGAGGCGCGGGCCGCCACCGAGCAGGCCATCGAGGCCTTGAACGCGACCCAGGTCGGCATCGAGGCGTCGCAAAGGCTGGCCGACCAGTTGGCCGGCATCGCCGTGCAGGCCGGCGCCACCGAGGACGCGCAACGGCGCGCCGAATTGGCCGAGCAGTTCGACCGGGTGCGCCGGCAGCTCGACAACGTGAGCCGGGACACCGTCTACCAGGGCACCAACCTTCTGGACAGCCCGGCCGACGACCTGCGGGTGC
>JANQIL010000038.1 GCA_028282245.1 Magnetospira sp. | reverse complement strand
TTGTTCCGTCTGTCGCCGGCGACGGCGCAGCGGTTCCGGGTCCGGCGGCATGACCTCACGGCGCCGGGCGCGATCTTAGGCGCGGGCGACGAACCCGGTCAGCAGCCCCAGAAGCAGCAGGAACAGGGATTCGTCCCAGCGGGTGAGGCGCGGCGCCCCATGTAGCGACTCGCGGCGCATGGTGGCGGTGGCCGCCGAGACCATGGCGCCGATCCAGAACAGGAAGCTCATGATCGGCAGCGCCTGGTCGCCGCCGGTGGCCAGCGAGACCAGCAGCGTCACCCCGGCGAACATCGCCACGCGGATCAGGCTTGCCCGGTTTATGCGCAGAAACGCCTCGAATGGCGGCTCGGTCATGGTGGACCTTCGTTCATCCTTGATTAACCGGTTCGGTCCTACCCTCTATCGTATTGCCGTGCAAGCGGCGACACCGCGTAACGGAGATCGGGAGTTCGTCATGTTGATCCGTCCGACCGATGAACGGAATGCGTTCGAAGCGCGTCTCTGCTCGGCACTGCGGCGCGGCGTCCCGCTCGGGGACATCGGCAGCCTGGGCGTCGTCCGGGAATGGCTGGACATCTGCCGGGGAATGGCGCCGCAAGCCCTGCCGACCGCGATTCCCGAGGCCCTGGTCCGGCTGGCCCGCGACGCCGATTGGCGGCGCTACATCAAGGCCTGCGGCCTCGGCGGACGGTCGGCCCGGTTTCATCTGGAACTGGCGGTCCTGATCGCCTGCTACGGCCGCCTGCGCGACGACGAGCGCGATGACGAACTGGCCGTCGACCTGCCGCTTCCGTCGGCCGACGGGGAGGGCGCCGTGGCCAGCGGCCTGACCGCCCTGACCCTGGCGTCGCGCCGCATCGACACGGTCTGCGAGGAGTTGGACGCGCAGCTCTGCGAGATCGAGCGCGAGCTGGCGGCGCTTCTCGGCGCCCCGAGGTCGCTCGCGGCCTGAGCCGGTGGTCGGCCTGATCGCCGACATCGGCGGCACCAACGTCCGCTTCGCCCTGTGCGCGCCGGACGGCCGGACCCATGATCCGATCACCCTGACCTGCGCCGATTTCGACGGCCTGGCCGCCGCCGTTCGTGCCTACCTGGAACGGGCCCGACCGGCCACGCCGCCGCGTCGCGCCGCCATGGCCGCCGCCTGCCCGGTGGATGGCGATGTGGTCGATCTGACCAACAGCGCCTGGCGGTTCTCGATCGCCGAGACGCGCGACGCGCTGGGCCTGGACAGCCTGCGCGTGATCAACGACTTCGCGGCCAACGCCCTGGCGGCGCCATATCTGGGATCGGACGACAAGGTCCGGATCGGAGGTGGCGCGCCGCGCCCCGGCTGGCCGGTGGCGGCCATCGGCCCGGGAACCGGGCTGGGAGTCGGCACCGCGATTCCGGTGGGCGACGATTGGATCGCCCTGTCCGGCGAGGGTGGCCACGTTACCCTGGCGGCGGCCGACGACCGCGAGAGCGATCTTATCGACGGGCTGCGCCGGCGGCTGGGGCACGTATCGGCCGAGCGGCTGCTGTCCGGCGGCGGCCTGGAACTGCTCTATCGGACGATCCGCGAGCGGGATGGCCGGCCGCCGGACCCCCTGGACGCGGCCGCCATCGGCGCCGCCGCCGCGCGGCCCGGCCCGGCCGCCGAGGCGCTGGAGACCCTGTTCGCCATGCTGGGGACGGTGGCCGGCAACCTGGCCCTGACGACGGGCGCGCGGGGCGGCGTCTGCGTGATGGGCGGCATCGTCCCGCGCCATCTGGACCGTTTCACCGGTTCCGCCTTCCGCGCCCGGTTCGAGGCCAAGGGCCGATTCTCCGCCTATCTGGCCGACATACCGACCTGGGTCGTCACCCATCCGCACCCGGCCTTCGTCGGATTGTCGCGTCTGGTCGCGACGTCGACTTGACGAAACGCCCGCGCCGGCCCACATATAACACCAACGTGGAGGTGCCCCGAGGCCCCCGCGCTGGATGCCCGAGACGGGGTCCGGCGCCGACGTCACCCGACGATCCACATGGTGCTCGCTCGCCGAAGAGGAGGACGACATGTCCAGGGTGTCCGCGTTCAACAGCCCATTGCTGCTCGGCTTCGACCATTTCGAGCGGCTGCTTGACCGCGTGGCCAAGACATCGGCCGACGGCTATCCGCCGTACAACATCGAGCAGCTTGCGGAAAACCGGCTGCGGATCACCCTCGCGGTGGCCGGCTTTCGGATGCCCGACCTCGCCATCACGGTGGAGGAGAACCAGCTCGTGGTGCGCGGCCAGGGCGGCGAGGACGACTCCGAACGCGTGTTCCTGCATCGCGGCATCGCGGCCCGCCAGTTCCAGCGCAGCTTCGTGCTGGCCGAGGGGATCGAGGTGATCGGCGCGCAGCTCGACAAGGGACTCCTGCATGTGGACCTGAGACGTCACGAACCGGAAAACCGGGTGCGCCAGATCCAGATCCGGACCGGCGACGATTCGCCGGAAACCGTTCCCGCCGACTGATCGCGAAGGAGCCGGACCATGACTCGCGCCACCCATGACAGCGACCGCCACTCGGCCGTTCGCGGGACCTTCGGGGCCGACGAACTGGCCGCCTGGGGTCTCAACGAGATCGCCTACGTGAAGCCGATCCTCGTCGACGGCGATTCGGCCTACGGAATCTATTCGGCCGATGGCCTGCAACTGGGCGTCGCCGCCGACGCCGACGCCGCCGAGGCGGCGGCCCGCCACAACGACCTGTATCCCCTGCGGGTGCACTGAGGGCGCGGCACGCGAGCCGACCCAATCCATCGCAGGCCGAAATCAGGTCGCCCGGGCCGCCTCGTTCACGGCTTTCGTGATCCGCTGCTGCATCGCCTCCATGCTGGCGACCACCTCGGACGAGGTCGCGTTGAGGCGGGACGCGAGGTCCTGAAATGCTTCCGCGGCATCGCTTACCCGGGCGATACGGTCGGCGACCTCGCGGGACATCTGCGTCGACTGCGCGACGTTGCCGGCGATTTCCTGGGTCGCGGCCGATTGCTGCTCCATGGCTTCGGTGACGGTTTGCGAGATCTCGCCCATTTCGGTGATCACCTGAACGATCGAGCGGATGGCCTCGGTGCTTTCCCGTGTCACGCCGGCCATGGTGGAGACCTGCTGGGAAATCCCCTCCGTCGCCCGCGCCGTCTGGTTGGCCAGGTTCTTCACCTCCGAGGCCACGACCGCGAATCCCTTTCCCGCGTCGCCGGCGCGCGCCGCCTCGATGGTGGCGT
The DNA here is from genome assembly GCA_028282245.1 of Magnetospira sp. Taxonomy (GTDB): domain Bacteria; phylum Pseudomonadota; class Alphaproteobacteria; order Rhodospirillales; family Magnetospiraceae; genus JANQGL01. The sequence goes on along the minus strand of JANQIL010000038.1, from coordinate 1,978 downwards.
TCAGGGCCAGAAGGTTGGTCTGTTCGGCGATATCCTGAATAAGGGTGACCACCTCGCCGATCGACTTGGCGGCCTCGTCCAGCTCCTGCACGGTTTTCGACGAGCGATCCGCCTCCGAGGCCGCGCGGGACGCGATTTCCCGCTGCTGCTCGACCTGCCGCATGATTTCCGCGATGGAGGCGGAAAGCTGCTCCGACGCGGCGGCAACCGTTTGCGTGTTCCGCAGGGAGTTGTCGGCGGCGGTCTTGACCTCTTCTGCGTCTCCCGAGATCCCGACCGCCGAGGAGGTCACCTCGTTGGACACGTCCTGGAGGGTATCGGACGTGGCGCGGATTTCCGTGATCGCGGACTGGTTTTCCCGCTCGACGGTATCGGCCATGCCTTGAATCGCCGCCTTGCGGCGCTTTTCCTCCTTCGCCCGCATCTCGGCCGCCTCGTCGGCGAGGCGCTCGCGCTCCATGCGTTCGTTCAGGAACGTGCGGGCCGCGGCCGCCAGGGCCGCCATCTCCTGGCCGCCTCCCAGCTTCCGGGGAAGGACGACCCGCTCCCGTCCGTCCGCGACCGCCAACAGTTCCTCGGTTACGAGGTTCAGGGGGCCGGCGGTGGATTTCAGCAGCCAGCCGCCGATACCCACGGCCGCCGCCAGCACGGCCCCGTAAATGGCCAGGATAATGTAGGCGTCGCTTTCCAAATCGGTCAGACGCGTCTTGGCCAGGGCGAGGATCTGGTCGGCAAACGCGTCCTCAACCTGTTTCATCTTGTTGATCCGGCCGGTGGCGTGGGCGAACCATGTCGCCGCGTCGATGCCCTGGGTGTCGTTGCTGTCCGACAAATCGAGCAGCACGGCGCGCCATGTCTCGACCTGGCTTACGTCCTCGCCCTGAACGGTCTCCGCGAACAGGGTTCCCTCCTCGGGCGTCGTGTGGACATGGAAATCACGCAGGTACGCGTCCTGTTTCTTGACGAATGTCACATACCGGGCCCAGAGCGACGGCACGAACGTGCCCTTGCTGAACAACGCGGCACCGATCGCGCGTTCGAGCCCGGCACTCTCCTTCGCCCAGATCAACGATCGATAGGCCAGCAACTTCCGAGTAATCGATTTCTCCGGGCTTTCTTCCTGTATGATGCCCAACACATCCATCAAGCTATATATTATGTCCGTATAGTATTCGACGTTTTTGGGGACGGTAACTGATAATTTGTCGACGTCTTCGCGATGATTTGAAATTTTCCCGAGAAGATTTTTGATATCGTATAAATATATCGAAAGACTTTTGCTGTAATCGGACGCATCGAATCCCGAGGTGAATGTCTCGAATTCGTTCAACGCGGAATCCGTCAGCAATCTTTGTCCGTTCACCTTGGCTCGAAATTCCTCGGCGCCCTTGGACGAAATCAATCCCACCTGGGCGCCCCGCTCCTTTTGCAGCTCGTGAATCAGAGTGCTCGAGGTCACGGCGAGTTCGCTCAGTGGCAGCACGGATTCCATTTTTTCGACGAGGGTCCGCTGCTCGATAAATGCGAAAACCGTGGACCAAACAAGACCGAGCATCGGGATCAGACCGATCAAAATCATCCTGTTGCGCAATTTATCCATCGTCTTCTCCAAACCGCATCAGATCCGAACACCCTGGAGAACGCTCCTCTTCCCGTCTTTAAACACGAGACCGGAGCCCATTCGGTCATTACGCTTCTTTAAGTTCTCGATACCCTAAATCTCTTGTATTGGTAGCACGAAATCCGCCATGTCGCTACCCGGCCGATCACGATGAACCGTCCGGGAGCTTCCGGGTCGATCCGGAATTCCGGCGGTTCGACGGGGTCGGGCAGGCGGGGGTGTCGCCGGGTCGGGCCGAGGCGGTGGACGCGCGACCTCGCTAGCAGTCTGTCGGATTTGGGCGTGAGGCCATGAGTTTGGCTTGCGTTGCGGGGCTCATGCGGCCCTGAGGCGGGCCAGTCTTTTGCAGTTGTAGGC
>JANQIL010000026.1 GCA_028282245.1 Magnetospira sp. | reverse complement strand
CGGCCACGCGCTCGCGGCCCGCCTGATCGCGCGCATCCTGGACGGACTGGCCGTCCTGGACGATCTGGATGCCCTGGCCGGCGGCGCCGCGCCGCCGCCGCCGGTGGCCGAAGCGGTGGCGCGCGGGTGCGGCCTCGCGGCGGTCGACACGGCGCGCGGCCTGCTGCTGCATCGGGCGACGGTGGACGGCGGCCGGATCGCCGATTATCGCATCGTCGCGCCGACCGAATGGAATCTCCATCCCGAGGGCGCGCTCGCCACCGTTCTGGCGGGCGGCGCCGCGACCGATTCCGACAACCTGCGGCGGCGGGCCGAGTTGCTGATCATTGCGATCGATCCCTGCGTCCCATACGATCTGAGGATCGAGGAGGTTGGGCATGCATGAGATGTCCCTGACCGAGGGCATTCTGAGGATTCTGGAGACGGAGGCCGAGCGCCAGCGATTCTCGACCGTCAAGACCGTGTGGCTGGATCTCGGCGTGTTGTCCCACGCCGAGCCCGAGGCGATGGCTTTCTGTTTCGACGCGGTCATGAAGGGCACCCTGGCCGAGGGGGCGCGACTGGAAATCATCCGCACCCCGGGCGCCGGCTGGTGCATGGCCTGCGCCCGCGAGATCGCCGTCGGCAGTCGCTTCGACCCCTGCCCCGCGTGCGGCGGTTTTCAGATTCAGATCACCGACGGCGAGCAGATGCGGGTTCGCGAACTGGAGGTGGCGTGATGTGCGGCGTTTGCGGGTGCGGACAGGCAACCGTCGAGGGGCGGACGGCCCATGATCATCATCATGGCCATGATGGGCACCGGCACCATGCGCATGGTCCGGAGGGCCGTCATGCGGCGGCGGAGCGGAGTCGCATCCTGCGCGTGGAACGGGACATCCTGGGGCGCAACGACGCCCGGGCGGCGTCCAACCGCGCCTGGTTCGCCGAACGCGGCGTCCTGGCGCTCAACCTGGTCTCCTCCCCGGGATCGGGCAAGACGACACTTCTGGTGCGCAGCATCGCCGACCTGGGGGACACGGCATCGATCGCCGTCATCGAGGGCGATCAGCAGACCAGCTTCGACGCCGAGCGGATCCGCGAAACCGGCGTTCCGGCGGTGCAGGTGAACACCGGCAAGGGCTGCCACCTGGATGCCGAAATGGTCGCCCGGGCCGCCGCCGACCTGTCGCCCGGGCCCGGCGGCCTGCTGTTCATCGAGAACGTGGGCAACCTGGTCTGCCCGGCCGCCTTCGACCTCGGCGAGGCGCACAAGGTGGTCATCCTGTCGGTCACCGAGGGCGACGACAAGCCGCTCAAGTACCCGGACATGTTCCACGCCGCCGACCTGATGATCCTTAACAAGGTGGACCTGCTGCCTTACGTCTCCTTCGATATGGAGCGCTGCGTCGATCTGGCGCGGCGGGTTCATCCGGGCCTTGAGGTGCTGCGGGTCTCGGCCACCCGGGGCGATGGCCTGGCCGACTGGTACCGGTGGATCCTGGATCGTCGCGCGGAGGCGGCATGACGATGAACCCGCGTCCGATGGCGCACGCGGATCAGGCCTACCGCGCCGCGCTGCCGGCGCCACCCGCCCCGGTGGTCGGCATGGGCGCCTTTCTCAAGGCCGCCGTCTGCGTCATGAAGGATGGGACGGCGGTGCTGTCCCCGCCGGCCGGTGATCTGGGCGACGTCGATGCGCGGCGCGTCTACGATGCGCTGGCCGAGGCGCTGCTCGATCATCTCGGCGCCGCGCCATGGGTGGTCGCCCACGACAGGCACCCGGATTTTCATTCCACCCTGGCGGCCCGCGCGTTGGCCGAGCGAAGCGGCGCGACGGCGCTGCCGGTTCAGCATCACCACGCGCACGTCGCCGCCGTGGCGGCGGAACACGGCCATGGAGGTCCGGTGCTGGGGCTGGCCCTGGACGGATTCGGGCTGGGACCGGACGGCGGCGCCTGGGGCGGCGAGCTGCTGCTCGCCGAGGGCGCCGGCTTCCGGCGCCTCGGTCACTTGCGGCCGCTGGCGCAGCCGGGCGGCGACGCGGCGGCGCGCGCGCCCTGGCGGATGGGGGCGGCGGCCCTGCATGCCCTGGGACGCGGCGACGAGATCGCCGAGCGGTTCGCCGACCAGCCGCACGCGGGGCTGCTGCGTCAGGTTCTGGAACGTGGACTCAACTGCCCCGAAACGAGTTCGGCCGGGCGGTTGTTCGACGCCGCCTGCGGTCTGTTGGGCGTCCATCCGGTGGCCGAGTTCGAGGGCCAGGCCCCGATGGCCCTGGAGCGGATGGCGACCCGGCCTCGGGTGCTCGATGGCGGCTGGATCGTCGGCGCCGACGGCATGCTCGATCTGTGGCCGCTGCTGGCCGTCCTGGCGGACGGTTTCGACGCCGAGGACGGCGCCGATCTGTTCCACGGCACCCTGGCCGCCGCCCTGGTCGATTGGGTGGCGCGGGCGGCGGAGGCGCGGGGGGTGTCCACCGTGGGCCTGTCGGGGGGATGCTTTTTCAATCTCGTGCTGACCGATCTGGTGCGCGATGGGCTGACGGCGCGCGGCCTCGCGGTGTTGACCCATCGCCGGGTGTCGCCGGGCGATGCCGGCCTGTCGCTCGGCCAGGCCTGGATCGCCGCCCACCACGCGCTTCGGACCGCATGACAAAGGAGCCGCATCATGTGCCTCGCCGTTCCCGCCAAGGTGATCGATCTGCTGCCCGGCGGCATGGCGCGGGTTGACGCGGGCGGCGCCGTGAAGGAGGTCTCGGTGGCCCTGGTCGACGACCTCGCGGCCGGCGACTACGTGATCCTGCACGTGGGCTACGCCCTCGCCCGCCTGGACCCGGCGGAGGCCGAGCGGACCCTGGACCTGATCGCCGAGATGATCGCGGCCGGCGAGGCCGAGCGGGCGGCCTCGTGAAATACGTCGACGACTACCGCGACCCGGACCTGGGGCGGCGCCTGGCGGCGGCCATCGCCGCCGCGACGCGGCCGGCGACGCGCTACAACTTCATGGAGTTCTGCGGCGGCCATACCCACGCCATCGCCCGTCACGGCCTGGAGGATCTGCTGCCCGACGCGGTGCGCCTGATCCACGGGCCGGGCTGCCCGGTCTGCGTGCTGCCGGTCGGACGCCTCGACATGGCCCTCTCGCTGGCCCGCGACCACCGGGTGATCCTGTGCACCTACGGCGACATGATGCGGGTGCCGGGCTCCGGCGGCGACAGCCTGCTGAGGGCGCGGACCGACGGCGCCGACGTGCGGATGGTCTATTCGACCCTGGACGCCCTCGCGGTGGCCCGCGACGCGCCCGACCGCGAGGTGGTGTTCTTCGCCATCGGCTTCGAGACCACCACGCCGCCCACCGCGCTGGCGATCCGCCACGCCGCCGAGACCGAACTGACCAACTTCTCGGTATTCTGCAACCATGTGCTGACGCCTCCGGCGGTGTTGCACATCCTGGACGGCCCCGGCGCGCCGGGCGCCGACGCGGTGCCGCTGGACGGCTTCATCGGACCGGCCCATGTGTCCACGGTGATCGGGTCCGGCGCCTACGAACCGTTCGCCGAGGCCCATCGCAAGCCGGTGGCGATCGCCGGCTTCGAGCCGCTGGACATCCTTCAGGCCGTGCTGATGCTGGTGCGGCAGGTCAACGACGGGCGCTTCGAGGTTGAGAACCAATACATCCGGGCGGTGGCCCGCGACGGCAACCGCAAGGCGCGGGCCCTGGTCGCCGAGATCATGACGCCGCGCGAGACCTTCGAATGGCGTGGCCTCGGGGCCATTCCCCGGTCGGCCCTGCGACCGCGCGACGGCTTCGCCCGATGGGACGCCGAACGGCGCTTCGACCTCGGGGACCTCATGGGACGCGACCACCCGGCCTGCGACTGCGGGGCGATTCTGCGCGGCCTCAAGGAGCCGCCCGATTGCCGCCTGTTCGGCGCCGCCTGCACGCCGGACACCCCGCTCGGCGCCTGCATGGTCTCCGCCGAGGGCGCCTGCGCGGCCCATTGGAGCTACGGTCGATTCCGCCACCCGAGGCACCGCGAGGCCCGCCGTGCGCTCTAGCCTCGGCCCGCCGCTGAACCTCGCCTCGGGCCGGGTCGAGATGGCACACGGCGCCGGCGGCCGGGCAATGGCGCAGTTGATCGATGAACTCTTCCTGGCCGCCTTCGACAACGCGTGGCTGGCGCAGGGCAACGACCAGGCCCGCCTGACCGTGCCGCCGGGCCGGCTGGCGCTGGCCACCGACACCTTCGTGGTGACGCCGCGCGTTTTCCCGGGCGGCGACATCGGGTCGATGGCGGTGCACGGCACGATCAACGACGTGGCGATGTCGGGCGCCCGGCCCCTGTACCTGACCGCGGGTTTCGTGATCGAGGACGGCCTGCCGCTCGGCGACCTCAAGGCGACCGTCGACTCCATGGCGGCGGCGGCGCGCGCCGCCGGCGTCGCCGTGGTCTGCGGCGACACCAAGGTGGTGGAGCGCGGCCAGTGCGACGGCCTTTACATCAACACCACCGGGCTCGGCGTCATCGAGGACGAGCGTCTCAATATCTCGGGGGACCGGGCGCGGCCGGGTGACGCGATCCTGCTCAGCGGCACCCTCGGCGATCACGGGATGGCGGTGATGTCGAAACGCGAGAACCTGACCTTCGACACCCCGATCGTTTCGGATTCCGCCGCCCTGCACGATCTCGTGGCGGCGATGGTGACGGCGGTGCCCGACATCCGGGTGCTGCGCGACCCGACGCGCGGCGGCCTGGCGGCCACCCTCAACGAACTGGCCCGGCAATCGCGGGTCGGAATGCTGCTGACCGAATCCGCGCTTCCGATCCGGCCCGAGGTGCGGGGTGCCTGCGAACTGCTCGGTCTCGACCCCTTGAACGTCGCCAACGAGGGCAAGCTGGTCGCCATCTGCCCGCCGGAGGCGGCCGAGACCCTGCTGAATGTCATGAAGGGCCATCCGCTGGGCCTCGATTCGGCGATCATCGGCGAGGCGGTCGCCGATCCGGATCGCTTCGTGCAGATGCAAACGGCGCTCGGCGGGCGGCGCATCGTCGACTGGCTGGCCGGCCAGCCGCTGCCGCGCATCTGCTGAGTCGGGCCCCGAATCACGGATTCGGGGCCTGCACATCAGAACGGGAACATATTGCCCCACATGTAGGACATCGGCTGCGTGAAGGCATGCGAGACGCGGCCCATGTCGCGCGACAGGGTGCTGAAGATCACCGCCATGTTGTCGACGCTGACCGCCATGACGCCGACGCTGGCCGACAGGCGGGTGACGTTATGGTCCATCCGCGACACCGATGTGTCCATGCTGCCGACCGTGACGTTCATGGTGGTCAGGTTGTCGTGCATGCCGGACATGTCGGCCGCCATGCGTTCCTGGATTTCGGTCATCTTGATGACCGAGTTGTTCATTTGCAGCATGGTCGCGGTCATGATTTCCACCTTCTGGGCCATGCCGTACATGACCCAGGTGAAAATGCTCATCACGACCACGATGCCGGCCGTGGTCAGGACGATGAAGCGTCCGCTGGTCTGTCGCCGATACATGGCGGTCCCCCCCGATTATCCGCGCCGCCTGCCCGGGCGACTTGTCGGACGCGGCGGATCGAGCCACCGCGTCCGAGCACTGTAAGCCGTTTCGGGCGCGATGTTAAGCGCAAAAATTAGCGATTGCTTATATATATTTTTTTTCAGAGCGTTACCCTTCACGCGCCGGGTTCCCGAAACCCTTTCCGTCATCGCGCAGCCAGACATAGAGGGCCGGGATGACGAGCAGGGTGAGCGCGGTCGAGGACATCAGCCCGAACACCAGCGAGATCGCCAGGCCCTGGAAGATCGGATCGGCCAGGATGAAGGCGGCGCCGATCATCGCCGCCAGGGCGGTGAGCAGGATCGGCTTGAACCGGGTCGCTCCGGCGTCGATAAGGACGTCGCGCAGGGTCCCGCCCTGATCGCGGCGGTGGTTGATGAAATCGACCAGCAGGATGGAGTTGCGCACGATGATGCCGGCCAGGGCGATGAAGCCGATCATCGAGGTGGCGGTGAACGGGGCGTCGAACAACCAGTGGCCGATGACGATGCCGATCAGGGTGAGCGGCACCGGGACCAGGATCACCAGGGGCACCTTGAAGGAGCCGAACTGGCCGACCACCAGGAGATAGATGGCGAGAATCGCCACCCCGAACGCGGCGCCCATGTCGCGAAACGTCACGTAGGTGATCTCCCACTCGCCGTCCCACAGCACCGAGACGGCCGATTCGTCGGCCGGCTGGCCGTGATAGAGGAAGGCCGGCGGGCCGCGCTCGCCCCAGTCCATGCCGTTGACCACGTCCTCGACCGCGAACATGCCGTACACCGGGGCCTCGAAGCGACCGGCCGGCTCGCCCAGGATCATTTCGGCGAATCGGCCGTCGCGCCGGAAGACCGGGTAGCTGGCCGGCTCGTCGACGATTCGCACCACGTCGCCCAGCTCGACGATCCGCCCCGCGTCGCCGGCCGGACCCGGGGCCGGCACCGGGGTCGACAGCAGGCGCTCCGACGGATGCAGGTCGGCCTTCGGCAGGCGCACCGAGATTTCGATCGGATTGGTGCCGTGGCCGCGCTGTGAGTAGCCCACCTTGACCCCGCCGAGCAGGGCCTCCAGGGTATCGTAGACGGCCTGTTCCTGGACCCCGTGAAACTCCAGCGCCTCCTGATCGATGACCAGCCGCAGGCGGCGGGTCGGGGTGCCGTAGCTGTCGTCGACGTCGACCACGAAGTCGACCTCCTCGAACGCCTCGCGAAGCCTGGCCGCCGCCGCGCGCCGGGTTTCGGCGTCGGGGCCGTAGACCTCGGCCAGCAGGGTGGAGAGCACCGGCGGCCCGGGCGGCACCTCGACCACCTTGACGGAGGTGCCGTCCGGCACCGGCAGGCCGGCCAGCCGCCGCCGCGCGTCGAGGGCGATCTGGTGGCTGGATCGGGCGCGGTGGTGCTTGGCCTTCAGGTTGATCTGGAGATCGCCTAGGTGCGGTTCGTCGCGCAGGTAGTAGTGGCGGACCAGGCCGTTGAAGTTGAACGGCGCGGCGGTGCCGGCATGGGCTTGCAGGGAGACCAGCTCGGGCAGGTCGGCGACCCGTTCGGCGGCCGCGATCAGCACCCGTTCGGTGTCCTCGAGGGTGGCGCCCTCGGGCAGGTCCACCACCACCTGGAACTCCGACTTGTTGTCGAACGGCAGCAGCTTGACCGTCACGTCCCGGGTATAGAACAGGACGCAGGCCCCGAGCGTCGCCACCCCGGTGACGGCGAGCAGCAGCCGCGACCGGTTGCGCCCGGTCAGCACCGGCCGCGCGACGCGGCGGTAGATCGCGCCGAGCCGCCCCGCGTGGTCGTGATCGGCGCCGGAAACGGGGGCGTCGTCCCGGAAGATGTCGAACTCGCGGGACAGGCGGGCGTCCACCTCGTCCTCCGAGCAGCGCATCAGCGGCGACAGCAGGCGGCAGGCCAGGCGGCGCAACGGGCCCTTCGGCATCATGCGTCCCGACACCTTGAGCAGCAGCCATGGCGTGACGATCACGGCGATGAAGAACGAGAACAGCATGGCGGCCGAGGCGTTGGCCGGAATCGGACTCATGTAGGGGCCCATCAGGCCGGACACGAACATCATCGGCAGCAGCGCGGCGATGATGGTGAGTGTCGCGATGATGGTCGGGTTGCCGACCTCGGCGACGCCCTCGATGGCGATCTGGGCCGCCGTCTTGTCCTTCGCGCCCTTGTTGATGTGGCAATGGCGGACGATGTTCTCGACCACCACGATGGCGTCGTCGACCAGGATGCCGATCGAGAAGATCAGCGCGAACAGGCTGACCCGGTTGAGGGTAAAACCCATCAGATGCGCCGCGAACAGGGTCAGCAGGATGGTGGCCGGGATGACCACCGCCACCACCACGCCCTCGCGCCAACCGATGGCCAGGGTGATCAGGAGAACGATGGACAGCGTGGCGAGACCCAGGTGAAACAGCAATTCGTCGGCCTTCTCGGTCGCCGTCTCTCCGTAGTTGCGGGTGATCTCCACCTTGATGTCCGCGGGCACCAGGCGACCCCTGACCGACTGCATCCGCGAGATGAGATGCTCGGCCACCGCCACCGCGTTGGCCCCGGCCCGCTTGGCGACGGCGACCGACACCGCCGGCAGCCGCTCAAGGGCGCCGTCGGGGCCGGGCTCGATCTGCCACACCCGCGAGTCGCCGGGCTCGGCGCCGACGACCACCCGCGCCACGTCCTTGACGTAGACCGGCCGGCCGTCGCGGCTGGTGATCAGGAGCTGGCCGATGTCGTGCACGCCCTGCAAGGTTTGCCCGGCCACCGCCGGGACGCTGCGGCCGTTGTCGAACAGGGTACCGATCTGGAAGGTTCGATTGGCGTTGCGGACCTTGTCGACCAGTTGATTGAGGGTGATGCCGTGGCGGGCCAGACGCTCGGGGTCGGGCTCGACCCGGATCTGGTTGGCCCGCCCGCCGACGATGAAGGTCAGGCCGACGTCGTCGACCTTGGACAATTCGTGCCGCAACTCCTCGGCCACGTCGTGGAGGCCGTTGTCGTTCCATCTTTCGTGATGGCCGGCGGCAAGGTCGGGCGACAGGGTGAACACCACGATCGGCACGTCGTTGATGCCGCGCCCGACGATCAGCGGCATCGGGATGCCGAGCGGAATCTCCGCCAGATGGGCGCGGATGGTGTCATGCACGCGCAGGATCGCGGTGTCCTTGCTGGTTCCCACCTCGAACCGCGCGGTGACCATCACCGAGTCGTCGCGGCTGCGCGAATAGACGTGCTCCACGTCGTCGATGCCGTTGACGATGTCCTCCAGCGGCTTGGTGACCAGCTCGACCACGTCCGCCGCCTTCAGGCCGTCGGCCCGCACCAGGATGTCGACCATCGGCACCGAGATCTGCGGCTCCTCCTCGCGCGGCAGCGCGGCGAGGGCGACCAGGCCAACCGCCAGGGCGGCCAGGAGCAGCAGCGGGGTGAGCGGCGAATTGATGAAGGCGCGGGTGATGGCGCCCGAAACGCCAAGCCTCGGCGCGCCGGTCATGGCACCATCACCCGGTCTCCGTCGCGCAGCCCGGACAGCACCTCGATGCCGCCTTGCACCGGCCGTCCGGCCTGCACGACGACCTCGGTGCCGTCCTCGAGCAGCACGTAGGACAGCCCGAACCGGCGGTACAGCGCCGCCTCGGGCACCACGAAGGCCTGGCGGCGCCCGGTTTCCACGTAGACCAGGGTCCGCTCGCCGACCAGATAGCCTTCCAGGCCGCCGGTCTCCACGTCGGCCACCACCCGGCCCTGGCGCATGCGCGGATAGACCTGCGCCACCTGGCCCAGGCGCAGGTGGTCGTTGCTGGTCACCTCGACGCCGCGCGGCCCGACCAGCACGGTGTCGCCCTCGGCCAGAAAGCGCGCGTGACGTTCCGGCAGGACGAGGCGCAGGACGTAGGTTTCGGCCGCGATGGTGGCGATCGCCTCGCCGGGCAGCACCACCGCGCCCTCGGTGACCTTCACGTCGAGGACCCGACCGGCGCCCGGCGCCAGCACGGCGCCCTCCTTGGCCCGTTGAACGATCACCTCGCGCTCGGCGCGCGCCGAGGCGAGCGTCCGGTCCAGGACCTTGAGCGCCGTCTCGGCCTCGTCCAGGCGGGCCTGGCTGTAGGTGCCGGAGGCGCGCAGCTTGCGCGCCCGCTCGACGGCCGTTCGCGCGTTGGCCCGTTCCGCGATCACCGACTGGATTCGTGCCTTGGCGGAGCGGATTTCGAGCGCCAGTTTCTCGTCGACCACGACGGCGATTCGCGCGCCGGAGGACACCTGGCTGCCCTCGTCCACCGACAGGCTGACCACGGTGCCGCCGATCCGCGCCCGGGCTTGCAGAAGGTCAACCGCCTCGACGGTCGCGAATACCGCCTTGCGGTCCCGGATTTCCTGGCTGTGCAGGGTGATTGAGTCGGCCGGAGCCTCGGAAATCGTCGCGGCAAGCCCCGCCAACGCTCCCAACAGGGATCGGACCGAAAGAGAAAAATGTAATTTTTTCCTCAGCATGATATCTCCTGTGCCGGAACGTCCGGAGACCGTATCGAAACTTGCTGACATATATGGACCGGCTTCTTATATTAGCAAGATAAAATATAAAAACCGGAGTCGCCGTAACCATGATGGAAATAGACGTGCTCGAACGCAACGTTCGCGGGGCCGCGTCGCTGCTCAAGACCCTGAGCAACGATCGTCGCCTGATGATCGTCTGCGAGTTGAGCGGCGGCGAGAAATCGGTCAGCGCCCTGGAACGGAGCGTGGGCCTGACCCAGTCGGCGCTGTCGCAGCACCTGGCCCGGCTGCGTCGCGACGGAGTGGTGCGGACGCGCCGCGACTCGCAACGGATCTACTATTCGCTGTCCGACGACAACGTGATCAAGATGCTGGAGACCCTGTCCGATATCTACTGCGCGGTGCCGGGCGGCGGCCGCAAGCGTTCGGGGTGACGCGCCGCCGGGTGGCCGATCCGATCAGGCCTCTCCGTTCCTTTTGCGCTTCTTGAGCCGTCGCAGGATGATTCCGCGCTTCAGGGCGGAGACATGGTCGACGAACAGGGTTCCGTCCAGGTGATCCATCTCGTGCTGGATGCAGGTCGCGAGCATGCCGTCGGCGTCCAGTTCGCGGGTCTCCCCGGCCTCGTCCAGGTAGCGCACGGTCACCGTTGTCGGGCGGGTGACGTCGGCCCACTGCTCGGGCAGGGAAAGGCACCCTTCCTCGCGGGTGGCGCGGTCGCTGGAGGCGCGCAGGATCTCGGGATTGATCATGCGGATCGGCGCCCTGTCCTCGTCCTTCGGCGACACGTCGACCACGATGATCCGCTTGAGCACGCCCACCTGCGGCGCCGCCAGGCCGATGCCGTTGGCTCCGTACATGGTCTCCAGCATGTCGTCGAGAAGGTCGCGCAGGGATTGATCGATCGTGTCGACCGGCCCCGCGCGCTCCTTGAGGCGGGGGTCGGGCGCGGTCAGGATGGTCAGGCGGGCCATCGGCGGCGGGGTTCCGTGTTCTTGACAGTTTCGGGACTGACCGGTCATTTAGGGCCAGCGCGGCGTCCGGTCAAGGCCGGTCGCTTTTGGGGACCTGCTTCGGGGGACGGACCATGGTCTGGCAGAGCCTGCTGGGGGTGCTGGCGCTCACCGCGCTGGCCTGGGCGATCGGCGAGCGGCGCCGGTTGGAATCCTGGCGAATCGCGGCGGCCGGACTCGGGACGCAGATCCTGCTGGCCCTGGCGCTCCTGAAGCTGCCGCCGTTCCAGGCGGCGTTCCTGGCCCTCAACGATCTGGTGCTGGCCCTTCAGGAGGCGACCAGGGCCGGCACGTCGTTCGTGTTCGGCTATTTGGGCGGCGGCCCCACGCCGTTCGAGGAGTCCTATCCCGAATCGAGCTTCGTGTTCGCCTTCCAGGCCCTGCCGCTGATCCTCGTGATCAGCGCCCTGTCGGCCCTGCTGTTCCACTGGCGGATACTGCCGGTGGTGGTTCGCGGATTCTCGCTCGTCCTGCAGAAGACCATGGGGGTCGGCGGCGCGGTCGGGGTGAGCGCGGCGGCCAACGTGTTCGTGGGCATGGTCGAGGCGCCGCTGCTGATCCGGCCCTATCTGGCCAGGATGTCGCGCGGCGAGCTGTTCATGGTGATGACGGTCGGCATGGCCACGGTGGCGGGAACGGTGATGGCGCTCTATGCCGGGTTCGTTGCCGCCGCCGTGCCCGGATCGATGGGCCACATCGTCACCGCGTCGCTGATCAGCGCCCCGGCCGCCCTGATGGTCGCCAAGCTGATGGTGCCCGGAGACGACATCCGCACCGAGGGCGATTACGTGCCGCCGGAGGACATCCACTCTTCGATGGAGGCGATCACCCGGGGCACCGCCGACGGCGTGTCGTTGCTGATCCACGTGATCGCGATGATGCTGGTCCTGGTCGCCCTGGTCAGCCTCGTGAACCAGGGTCTCGCCCTGTTGCCCGAGATGGTCGGCGCGTCCCTGACCCTGGAGCGCCTGCTCGGCTGGGCGATGGCGCCGGTGTGCTGGCTGATGGGGGTGCCATGGGCCGAGGCGGCCACGGCCGGGACCCTGATGGGCGTCAAGACGGTGCTCAACGAAATGCTGGCCTATCTGCGAATGGCCGCGCTGCCGGAGGACGCGTTGTCCGAGCGGTCCCGGCTGATCATGACCTATGCCCTGTGCGGGTTCGCCAACTTCGGCAGTCTGGGGATCATGCTCGGCGGGCTGGTGTCGATGGTCCCGGAGCGGCGCGGCGAGATCGTCGGGCTGGGCATGAAGTCGATGGTCTCCGGCACCCTCGCCACCTGCCTCACCGGGGCGGTGGTGGGGATGCTGACGTGGTGACGGCGAGACGGCCGTTTCTCGTCGGGAACAGGGGAACCGGGCGGACGATTGGGACGCCCCGCCCTCGCCGGGCGCGGGCGCCCGCGTCAGGAGCCCAGGATGCCCCGGTAGACGGTTTCGTAGGCGCGGCCCACCGCGCTCCAGGTGCGCTCGGTCTCCACGTAACTCCGGCCGGCCTCCTGGATGTCGGGCCATAGATCCCGGCGCTCCAGGACCTCGCGCAGACGCAGGGTGAGCGCCTCCACCGAGTCGGCGGCGAACAGGAAGCCGGTTTTGCCGTCGTCGATCATCTCGCGATGGCCCCCCACGTCCGAGGCGATCACGATGCGTTTCTTCGCCATGGCCTCGATCGGCTTCAGCGGCGTCACCAGATCGGTCAGGCGGATTTTCTTGCGGGGAAACACAAAAACGTCGATGAGATCGTAGTATCGGTTGACGTCCTCGAACGAAACCCGGCCGGGAAAGACAACCGTCTCGCCGATGCCCAGATCCCGCGCCGTCCGCTTGAGATGTTCTTCCATGGGGCCGCCGCCGACCAGCAGGACCTTCACGGCATGGTCGTTCCGGATCGCCGGAATGGCGCGCAGAAGCTGATCGAGGCCTTCGTAGTCGTAGAACGATCCGATAAAACCGATCACCGTCCGCCGGTCGATCCCGAGGGACCGGGCCAAGGTCTCGTCGCGCGTTCGGGTGGGCGGAAAGCGATCGATGACCACCGAGTTCTGGACGATCGACACCTTCTCGGCGGGAATCCCGCGGCGCACGATTTCCGACCGGACCCCCTGGCAGAGGGCGACCACCGCGTCGACGTTCCGGAACAGGCCGGTTTCGGCGCGGCGGGTGGCGCGGACGCGCAGCCCTCCCGGGCTCGCGGTGTTGAGATTCACCGCCGCGTCCTCCCAGAACGCGCGGACCTCGTACACCACGGGGATGCCCAGCCTGCGTCCGACCCAATGGGCCGGGTAGCCGTTCAGCAACGGCGAGTGGGCGTGAATGATGTCCGGCCTGGACTCCCGGGCCAGGGTTTCCAGCCGCCGCTCCGTGGCCTTCATTTCCGCCCAATAGGACGCGACGGGAACCCTGGACAGAATCGACCGTGGCCTCCGCGTGCGATGGAAGACCCATCCGTCGACCTTCTCGACGTCCACGTTCGCGGGGTTCTGGCGCGGCGCGGTCAGGTGAGTTGTCTCCCACCCGAGATCCCGCTGCGCGCTGAGGATGCCGAGCGAGCGGGTCACGTAGCCGCTCTGAAGGGGCAGGGAATGGTCAAGAACGTGAAGTATCCGCACGATGTCTTCCCTTGCGGAGCGCCCGGTGTCGCGCGGACCTACCACGCGCCGCGCGTATCGATGACGAACTTGTTCTTCAGAAGGTCGCGGTCGACGTAGCTGAAGGCCTCGTGGTCGACCAGGAGAACCACCAGGTTGGCCCGCGACACCGCGACGTCGAAGTCGGTGAGTTCGAGCCCCAGGCGGGTCAGCGAATCGGGCAGGGACGACACGTGCGGCTCGACCACCAGCACCTCGCCGATGTCCGCCTCGACGATCAGCTTCACGACCTCGATGGCCGGGCTTTCGCGCAGGTCGTCGACGTTCGCCTTGTAGGCGAGCCCGAGGCAGGCGATCACCGGATTGACCAGCTCCCGCGCCCGCGCGACGACTTTCTCCCGCACCTCGGCGGGCATTCCGTCGTTGCGTTCGCGCGCCGCACGGATCAGGCGCGCCTCCTCCGGCGCCGAGGCGACGATGAACCAGGGATCGACCGCGATGCAATGCCCGCCGACGCCCGGTCCGGGGCTGAGGATGCTGACCCTGGGATGCAGGTTGGCGAGGCGGATCATCTCCCAGGGATTGATGCCGTGCGTGTCGCAAATCAGCGCCAGTTCGTTGGCGAAGGCGATGTTCACGTCCCGGAAGGCATTCTCGGAAAGCTTCGCCATCTCGGCGGTCCGCGCGGTGGTCGCGTGGCATTCGCCTTGCACGACGATCTTGTAGACCTTGATCGCCTGCTGGGCGCACTTGCGGGTCATGCCGCCGATGACGCGCGCGTTGTTGACGACCTCCTCCAGGATTCGGCCGGGCAGCACGCGTTCCGGACAATGGGCGACGCGAACGTCGGACAGTTCGCCCTTCTGATGCGGAAACGTGAGGTCGGGGCGCAACTCGGCCATGATCGCGGACAGCCGCTCGGTCGTTCCGATCGGCGACGTGGATTCCAGGACCACCAGGTTGCCCGCCGCGAGAACCGGCGCGATCGCCCGCCCGGCCGTCTCGACGTAGGAGATGTCGGGAACGTGTCCGTCCCGGAACGGCGTCGGCACGGCGATGAGGAACACGTCGGCCGGTTCCGGCTGCGTGGTGGCCCGCAGCTTGCCGGCCTCAACGACGCGGCGCAGGAGGGCGTCCAGGTTCGGCTCGCCGAAATGCGGCTGCCCCTGGTTGACCTTCTCGACGACCGACTCGACCACGTCGACCCCGACGACGTCGATGCCCTTGTCCGCGAAAACGGCGGCGGTCGGCAGGCCGATATATCCAAGCCCGACAACGGAAATCCTAGTGACCGGCTGCACGCGTCACCCTCCCCACAATTCGTTCACAGGCCCGCCCGTCGCCATATGGGTTGTTGGCGCGGCTCATTCTTTCATAGGTCGCCTCGTCGTCGAGAAGCGCGTTGACCCGCGCCACCAGAAGATCGGTGTCCGTGCCGACCAGCTCGACGGTTCCGGCCGCGACCGCCTCCGGCCGCTCGGTGGTGTCGCGGGTGACCAGCACCGGCTTGCCGAGCGACGGCGCCTCTTCCTGGACGCCGCCGGAATCCGTCACGATCAGGTGGCTGCGGGCCATGAGGTACACGAACTGCAAATAGTCCTGCGGCGGGATCAGATGGACATTGGCGACGCCCTTGAGAATGGCGTTGGCGGCCTCCTGGACATTGGGATTGAGGTGCACCGGATAGAGCACCTCGACGTCGGTCCGCGCCGCGATGCGGGCCAACCCCTGGAACACCCTTTCGAGTCCGCCGCCGAAGTTCTCCCGTCGATGGCCGGTGACCAGGATCAGGCGGCGTCCGGATTCGAGAAATGAAAACTCGGCGTCGAAGCGGGCCCGCAGATCCGCGTCGCCCATGATCTTGGCGCGCACCCAATACAGCGCGTCGATCACCGTGTTGCCGGTCACCATCACCTGATCGTCGGGAACCGCCTCGCGCAGCAGGTTGGCGCGCGAGGTCTCCGTTGGCGCGAAATGCGTCGTCGCCAGCCGCGTCGTCATGCAGCGGTTGATCTCCTCGGGCCAGGGAGAGTATCGGTTGCCGGTGCGCAGGCCGGCCTCGACGTGGCCGACCGCGATCCGCTGGTAGAACGCGGCCAGGGCGGCGCCGAACGTGGTCGTGGTGTCTCCCTGGACGAGCAGCCAGTCGGGCCGGAAATCGGCCAGGATCGGTTCCATTCCCCCGAGCACTTCCCGGGTGACGTAGGTCAGGCCCTGGGCGTTCCTCATGAGGTCGAGATCGTAGTCCGGCGTGATCTCGAAAAGCTCCAGCACCTGATCCAGCATCTGACGATGCTGCGCGGTGACGCAAAGCCGGGGCTCGACGCCGCTCGTGGTCATGAGCATCCTGAACAGGGGAGCCATCTTGATGGCTTCGGGACGCGTGCCGAAAGTAACGAGGACCTTCATTATTCCAACACTGCCGATCGATCGAAACGGGTGGCTTTTTCGAATGGCGTCGATTTTCAGGCAGACCCGGAACCGCGCGCCGAAGCATGGCTCGCGGCGACCACGGATGCCCCCTTAAGCGACCGCTTTCTAGCACAAGACCATTGATTCGCGAAGGGTCAATGCCCTTCGCGGCGGGTTTGGACCCGGCGCCCGGAGCGCGTCCCGGCACCGCCTTCACGTGCCGGGGCGTCGCGGCCGCCCGGAAGCGGGGCCGGATGGCGGCCGGAACCGCCCTCCGGCATGGCGCGGACATCCGAATCATCCCCCCGGATGTCCCGGGATCATGGCCCGGAATCGCTACCGTTTTCGCGATGTCCGGCGGGCCGGCGGCGTCGGGCCGGATGCGTGTCCCGGGGCGCCGGAGCGGAGGGCCGTCCGTTACCCGCCCGCCGCCATCTCCTCCATAAAGGCCTGTTGCCGCCTGGCCATGTCCTCGGGCGCGACATTCTCGACGTGGGTTGCCAGCCCCCATTTGTGGCCGAACGGATCGGTGAGGCCGCCCATGCGGTCGCCCCAGAACATGTCGGTGACCGGCTGGGTTTCGGTGGCTCCGGCGGCGATGGCCCGCGCGAAAACGGTGTCCACGTCCTCCAAATAGACGTACACCGAACCGGCGCTGCCGCCCAACTGCTTCGGCGACGCGCAGCCCCAGTCCGGGTTGGCGTCGGTCATCATGATCCGCGCCCCGCCGATCTCCATCTCGGCGTGCATGATCCGGCCGTCGGGAAACGTCGTCCTCATCACCTCCGTGGCGCCGAAGGCCTTGGCGTAGAACGCCATGGCGTCGGCGCAGCCGTCGATGAACAGGTACGGCGTCACCGCCGTGTAGCCCTCGGGCAGATATGACTGGGGCATCGGAGACCTCCTCTCGCGGATGGGATATCGGTACGGCCAGAATCGAACATAAAGAGAACAAAAGCAAATAACGGTTTCGTGAACGGATCGGGACGGGGGGGGCCGCCGCCGCGCGGAGGCGTCAGGTGCCGTCGGTCTCGGGGGTTTCGAACTTGTCGAGTTTGGCGAAGAACGTCTTGTGGTCGATGTAATGGGTGCCGTCGCAGGAAAACGACATGTTGATCATGCCGTTGATCAGGTTCACGGCGGCGTTGCGCAGGTAGACCGTCTCGTCGGTCAGCCGCAGGCGCCTGAACTCCCCGAATAGCCGGCGCATGCCCTCGGCGTCGATCAGGGACGTGCGTCCGGCATGATCCGCATCCGGGAAGCGTTCGAGGAAGCCGTCCTCCAACACCTCCTCGCGGACGAACTTTTCGTAGCAGAAGGGGTCGCTCGCGAACCAGCAGGTGAGCTGGCTCGATGAATAGTGAATCTTGAAGTGGAAGACGCCCTTTCGCATCGACAGGGACAGCACGGTCTCGTGCACCCGGTCCAACGACGCGTCGAACAGGCTGACCGTGCGCTGCTGGTCGAACAGAAACGCCCGTACCGAGGGATCCCCCTTGATTTGCAGCCATCGTTCCGGCATCGCGTTGGCATGCCCCTCCCTTTAAATACGAAACCCGAATGATTCGGGTTTCTTGCCCCTCGCCGGGCGCGGGCTCCGCCCGCTGGGCCGTCGCCGCAATGGCGACTCGATACGGATTCCGGATGGATCATCCGGACTCCGTATGAGAATAATCCCCGCCGCCGGACCGGACCGGCTGTCCGGAGTGGCGCGGCGACCGACCGGTCTTCCGCATATGGGGATTGGAGGGCCAAGGACCAGACCCGTCCGGATCGTCCAGGGGGGGCCGGGCGGACCGCAAGGCCGCGCGACGCCCGCCCCCGGCGGGGGGCGGGGGCCGCTCGGATGCCTGTGTCAGTCGCCGGTCCGTATGCGGTCGACCAGTTCCCGCACGGTGGGAATGAAGCCGTCGGCGTAGAACGGGTCGGAGCCGAATCGATAGGCGGCATGGCCGGCGAACATCAGGTTGTCGTCCACCGTGCCGTCGTGGGAAATCGCCTGGAGGGTCTTCTGGATGCAGAAGGAGCGCGGATCGGCCTTCTTGCCGGTGGAACCGTCGTCGTTCTCGGCCCAGTTGCTGAACAGGCAGGCCGACAGGCAGCCCATGCAGTCGGCCTGATCGCGCAGGATCGTCTCGGACTGTTCCGGGGTGACGAACACCAGGGTGGATTCCGGAGTCTTGAGGGCGACGGAATATCCCTCGGCGATCCAGCCGTCGGCCCGCTTGCGGCCTTCCTCGGTGAGATAGACCGGGCGGCCGCGCGCCCCCACCGGGAGCGCCACGGTGAGTTCCCCGGCCGGCTTGGTGAGATAGGCCACCTGGCGGTCGTTGCGGGCCTCCAGGTCGGCCAGGAACCGGTTGCGGACGGCCGAGGAGTAGAACCCGGTGGGACTGAATCGCTGTAGCACCACGTCGCCGTCGCGCAGCGCCAGAAGACGCTGCTTCCAGGCCTCGGGGATCGGGCTTTCGCGCGTCAGAAGCGGCCGGGTTCCGAACTGGAAGGCAATCGGGCCGAGATCCGGGTTGTCGATCCAATCCTCCCACTCGCGCAGATACCACACGCCGCCGGCCATGATGATCGGCACCCGGTCGAGACCGAACTCGCGCATCAACCGGCGCAGGGCGAGAACACGCGGGAACGGGTCCTGCGGTTTCAGCGGGTCCTCGGAGTTGGAGAGTCCGTTGTGGCCGCCGGCCCGCCAGGGGTCCTCGTAGACGACCCCGCCCAGCCACTCCACGTGCTTGTGGTAGGAGCGTTTCCAAAGGGCCCGGAAAGCCCGCGCCGACGACACGATGGGGTAGTAATAGACACCGTATCCGGCGACGATTTCGGCCATTTTGTAAGGCATGCCGGCGCCGCAGGTGATGCCGTGGATCAGGCCGCGCGCGCCTTCCAGCACGCCGCACAGGATCGGCTCGGTGCCGCCGGCCTCCCACAGCACATTCATGTGCAGGCGCCCCTCGCCGTTCGAGGATTCGTGGGCCGCCCGGGCCTGGGCGATGCCGCCCCGGATGGCGAAGGCGATCAGTTCGCGCTGCCGCTCGCGGCGGGTCTGGCCGTGATACACCTGCGCGATCAATTGGCCGGTGTCGTCGTAGCTGTCGGCGTTGACGCCGGAAAAGGTGCCGACTCCGCCGGTCGCGGCCCAGGCGCCCGAACTGAGTCCGTTGGAGACCGCGATCCCCTTTCCGCCCTCGATCAGCGGCAGGACCTCGCGTCCCGAAAGAACCAGTGAATTTATAGACTTCAAGCGTGTGTCCTCACTCGCCGATGAACCCGGGACCGGCGCTCACCGTCCCCTCCCCCAGGGGCGTGACCGCAACGTTTACCTCGCGCGACGCCATTCCGCAAGGACAAGGGCGGGATCGTCGGTGATCACCGAATCCACGCCCCATCGCCACAGCCGGCGGGCCCATTTCGGGTCGTTCACGGTCCAGGCGACAATCCGGAAGCCGGCCTCCCGCAACGCCGCGACCGGCGATTCGCCGAGCGATCCGTAGCCCAGGTGCCAGGACCGGCAATCCAGTTCGCGGCCGATCCGCCGCCAGTCGTCCGGCAGGTCGTCGGCCAGCAGGCCGCGCGGCACGTCCGGGAGGCGTTCCCGACAGACGGCCAGAGTGGGCCTGTCGAAGCTGGACAGAAGCAGCGGGACGGAAGGCCGCGTCTCCGTCAGCGCCGCCGACACCGCGTCAACGAGACGGTCCCGCCGATCATGCTCCGGCTTCAGTTCCATATTGGCGCCGAGCCCCAGATCGTCAAGCAGGCGCAGGACCGTCGGCAGGTCGGCGACCCGCTGGCCCGCGAACGCCGGATCGAACCACGATCCTGCGTCGAGCCGGGCCAGCCGCGCCAAGGTCCAGTCGGCCAGCCGGCCCCGGCCATCGGTGGTGCGGTCCAGGACGGCGTCGTGGAACATCACCGCCCGATTGTCGGCGCTCAGGCGCAGGTCGATCTCCACCCAGGCGGCGCCGGCCGCGCGCGCCGCGCGCAGTCCCGCCAGGGTGTTTTCCGGGGCCGTCGCGGCGGCGCCCCGATGGCCGATCACCGGTGGCGGCGGAACGTCGTTGTTGGTCACGAATCGGGTCCGATCGACGGCTCGCGGGAGCGCCACGATGGCGGCCGCGGAGTCGGTTCCTATGCGTCGGGAGTATATCTCTTTTCGGAGTGTCGGCGCCATCCGTCGTCGGCCTCCGGGACCGATCGGGTATCGGTTTTCCGAATACCGGGAGGCGCGATTCCGATTTGACAATTTTACAACTTCTAATATAAGAATTTTCTTATGTTTATGTAAATAAACCTATCCGTTCAGGCGGGGAAAAAC
The DNA here is from genome assembly GCA_028282245.1 of Magnetospira sp. Taxonomy (GTDB): domain Bacteria; phylum Pseudomonadota; class Alphaproteobacteria; order Rhodospirillales; family Magnetospiraceae; genus JANQGL01. The sequence goes on along the minus strand of JANQIL010000026.1, from coordinate 14,561 downwards.
AGACCCGAAAGGATGTAATCCGGTACCTGTTTCCGGGTGGACGTGGTACCCTGGCGGCGTGCGCCGCGGCTGTCCGGACCAGGGGCTTGGCGCGCGGACGTCCGCGCGAAGGCAATGGCGGCACGAATTTCGAGGCTGTATTATTCGAATTCTAGTTTGTTTGGGGAAGAGGAGTTCGGGATGAACCAAGCGGCAGCGAACCCGGCCGTCGCGTATAACGAGGACATCGTCAAGAAATTCGTTATCGCGGCCACCTTCTGGGGAATCATCGGCTTTCTCGCCGGTGTCTACATCGCCTCGCAACTCGCCTTTCCGGCGCTGAACCTGGGGCTCGAATGGACGACGTTCGGCCGTCTGCGCCCGGTTCACACATCGGCGGTGATTTTCGCCTTCGGCGGCAATGTTCTGCTGGGCACCTCGTTCTACGTCGTCCAGCGCACCTGCCGGCAGACGCTGTTCGGCGGCCCGACGTTCGCCAACCTGATCTTCTGGGGCTATCAGCTTTTCATCGTGCTGGCGGCCAGCGGCTACGTTCTGGGCATCACCCAGAGCAAGGAATACGCCGAGCCTGAATGGTACGTGGACCTTTTGGTCGCGGTGGTCTGGGTGATGTACCTGATCGCCTTCGCGGGCACCCTGATCAAGCGCCGCGAGACCCATATCTACGTCGCCAACTGGTTCTATCTGGCGTTCATCATCACCATCGCGATGCTGCACATCGTCAACAACGCGACCCTGCCGGTGGTGTTCTTCGGCGGCGAGTTCACGCGCAGCTACATCGCCTGGGCCGGGGTGCAGGACGCCATGACCCAGTGGTGGTACGGCCACAACGCGGTCGGCTTCTTCCTGACCGCCGGGTTCCTCGGCCTGATGTACTACTTCGTGCCCAAGCAGGCCGACCGGCCGGTCTATTCCTACCGGCTATCCATCGTTCACTTCTGGGCCCTGATCTTTCTCTACATCTGGGCCGGCCCGCACCACCTGCATTACACCGCGCTTCCGGACTGGACGCAGACCCTCGGGATGACGTTCTCGATCATGCTCTGGATGCCCTCCTGGGGCGGCATGATCAACGGAATCATGACCCTGTCCGGGGCGTGGGAGAAACTGCGCACCGACCCGGTTCTCCGCTTCATGGTGACCTCGGTGGCGTTCTACGGGATGTCGACCTTCGAGGGTCCGGCGATGTCGATCAAGGCGGTCAACTCGCTGTCCCACTACACCGACTGGACGATCGGCCACGTGCATTCCGGGGCGCTCGGCTGGGTCGCGTTCGTGAGCTTCGGCGCAATGTATTTCCTGGTGCCGCGCCTGTGGAACCGCGAACGCCTGTATAGCCTGCGTCTGGTCTCCTATCACTTCTGGATCGCCACCATCGGGATCGTGCTCTACATCACCGCGATGTGGATTTCCGGCATCATGCAGGGCTTGATGTGGCGGGCCTACGACGACCTCGGGTTCCTTCAGTACTCGTTCATCGAAACGGTCGAGGCGATGCACCCCTACTACGTCATCCGGGCGCTGGGCGGTGTTCTGTTCCTGGTCGGCTCCCTGTTCATGGTCTGGAACATCTACAAGACCATCAAGGGCGAGCTGCGGCACGAGGAAGCCGTCGACGCGGCGCCGCAGGGCGTCCGCGCCGGCGCGGCCGAATAGGGGGAGGATGCCATGAACCACGAAATCTTCGAGAAGAACGTCATCCTGCTCAGCATCGGTATCCTGATCACCGTCGCGGTGGGCGGATTGGTGCAGATCGTGCCGCTCTATACCCTCGATTCGACGATCGAGAAGGTGGACGGCGTGCGGCCTTACTCGCCTCTGGAACTGGCCGGGCGCGACATCTATCTGCGGGAGGGCTGCTACACCTGCCACTCGCAGATGATCCGTCCGTTCCGCGACGAGGCGGAGCGCTACGGCCACTACAGCCTGGCCGCCGAGAGCATGTACGATCATCCGTTCCAGTGGGGATCCAAGCGGACCGGTCCCGATCTGGCGCGGGTCGGCGGCAAGTATTCCAACGACTGGCATGTGGCGCATCTGATCGATCCTCGGGCGGTGGTGCCGGAATCGGTGATGCCCATGTATGCGTTCCTGGCCGAAAAGGAGCTGTCCTTCGACACCGCGGCGGCGCACATGAAGACGTTGCGCGCGCTCGGGGTGCCCTACACGGACGAGCAGATCGAAAATGCCCAGGCGGACCTGTTGAATCAGGCCAACGGCGACGCCGACGAGGCCGACCCGGATGCCCTGCTGGCCCGCTATCCGAAGGCCAAGATCGGCGATTTCGACGGCAAGCCCGACACGATCACCGAAATGGATGCCCTGGTGGCCTATCTTCAGATGCTGGGGACCCTGATCGACTTCACCGAGTACAAGCCCGAGATGGACTATCGCTGAGGGTGGGCGTCCGGCAACTGGCGACCGAATGGGAAGGGCATGATGGAAACCGCTCAAGCCGTTTACGAAATACTCCGTCCCTACTGGGTCGTCTGGCTGATGATGTTGTTCGTCGGGATCATCTGGTGGGCGTTCCGCCCGCGCAACCGTGACCTGGAACGGCACGGATCGATCCCGCTGAACGACGACGATTGAAGGAGAGCAACGTCATGGCGAACGTCGAGAAAGACGCCCTGACCGGGACCGAGACCACCGGCCACGAATGGGACGGCATCCGGGAGTTGAACACGCCGTTGCCCAAATGGTGGGTCTATATTTTCGCCGCCAGCGTCGTCTGGGCCATCGGCTACTACATCTTCATGCCGGCCTGGCCGACCCTGCACGACTATACCAAGGGGATCCTCGACTATTCGTCGCGGGCCGCGCACCGGGCCGAGATGGCGCGGGTGGCCGAGGCGCGGTCCGTGTGGGCCGATCGTTTCAGGGAGGCCACGGTCGACGAGATCGCCGGCAACGACGAGTTGCGGCGCTATGCCATGGCCGGCGGCGCCTATCTGTTCGCCGACAACTGCGTCCCCTGCCACGGCGCCGGCGGCCAGGGCGGTCCCGGCTATCCGGTGCTGGCCGACGACGACTGGCTGTGGGGCGGCACCCGGGAAGCCATCGAGTTCAGTATCCGCCACGGCATCCGGTCGGAATCCGACGAAACCCGCTACAACGTGATGCCCGTGTTCGGCGACGACTACCTGGAGGACGAGCAGATCGCGCAGGCGGCCGACTACGTGCTGCACTTGTCCGGCCAGGGCGGCTCCGATGCCGGACACGAGCTGTTCGTCGACGAGTGCTCGGTCTGTCACGGCGAACAGGGCACCGGACTCGCGGAGATGGGGGGACCCAACCTGACCGACGGCATCTGGCTGTACGGCACCGGCAGCCGCGACGACGTGATGGCCCAGATCCGCAATCCGAAGCACGGCGTCATGCCGGCCTGGGAAGGCCGGCTGGACGACGTCGCGATCAAGCAGCTCGCCGTCTTTGTCCACGGCCTGGGCGGCGGCCAGTAATCATCTTGGCACCGGCGGCCGGAGTCCTCGCGGACGGGCCGCCGGATTTCTTGTAATTATTCGAAAAAACTAATTTGTTATTGTATTGCACTCGGTTATACTGCGCCCTGGCGGGGCGGCGGTGTCGAAACGCGGGTGTCGGCCGGGCCGCGCCGTCGGCATCCGGAACCTCGCCAAGCCAACCATGCCGGGGCCGCCAGGCACCCGCAACCGACTGGACGGTGACCGAACGATGTCCGAGGCCCTCACCACCGCGCCGGTGTCCCAACCGCCCGGCGGCGCCGACTCCCAACCGTTGTTCGAGGCCGCGCCGACCATCTATCCGCGCGACGTCAAGGGCAAGTTCCGGCGCCTGAAGTGGTGGGCGTTGATCGTTCTGCTTGGAATCTACTATGTGGTGCCCTGGATTCGCTGGGACCGTGGCCCGGACGCCGCGAACCAGATGGTGTTGCTCGATCTGGCCGGACGCCGTGGCTACATCGGCGGCATCGAAATCTGGCCGCAGGAAGTCTACTACCTCACCGGCATTCTGATCCTGGCCGCCGTCGGCCTGTTCTTCGCGTCCGCCCTGCTGGGTCGGATCTGGTGCGGATTCGCCTGCTTCCAGACCGTCTGGACCGATCTGTTCCTGTGGGTCGAGCGCAAGGTCGAGGGCGATCGCAACAAGCGGATCAAGCTGGACAACGCCCCGTGGAGCGCCGCGAAGGTCGCCAAGAAACTGACCAAGCACGCGGTCTGGCTGTTCATCGCGCTGATGACGGCCGGCTATTTCGTGCTCTACTTCGTCGACGCGCCGACGGCGGTGGTCAGCATGGCGACCGGCGCCGCCGGCGCCTGGACCTATTCCGTGGTCGGGGTTCTGACCTTCACCACCTACATGGCGGCCGGCTGGGCGCGCGAACAGATTTGCATCTACATGTGTCCCTATCCGCGATTCCAGGCCGCGATGTTCGACGAGGACACCCTGCTGGTCACCTACGAGGCGTGGCGCGGAGAGCCGCGCGCCAACTACAAGAAAACCGACGACTTCGCGCGGCGCGGCCATTGCGTCGACTGCGGGCTGTGCGTCCAGGTCTGCCCGACCGGGGTCGACATCCGCGACGGCAACCAGCTCGCCTGCATCGGCTGCGCCCTGTGCATCGATGCCTGCAACAACGTGATGGACCGCTTCGACCTGCCGCGCGGCCTGATCACCTACGATTCGGAGCGCAACAAGATGCTGCGGTCGCGGGGCCAGCCGACCCGCAAGCGCTGGGTCCGGCCGCGCACCATCGCCTATACCGTGGTCATCACCCTGGTTACCGTGGTGATGGTGACGGCCTTCGCCGGCCGCGCGCGGCTGGAGGTTAATATCCTGCGCGACCGGGCGCCGCTGTTCGTCACCCTGTCGTCGGGCGACATCCGCAACGGTTATACCTTCAAGGTGCTCAACATGATCGCAAGTTCAAAAACCTACGACCTGTCGATGCAGGGGTTGGACGACGCCCGATTGACCGTGATCGGCCATCAGGAGGATCCGGCCGACACCGCCCGGCTGCCCGTCGCCGCCGACACGGTGGGCACCTTCAAGATCTATGTGGCGGCGCCCCGGGCCGCCCTGGACGGCCAGTCCATGGACCTGCGGTTCGTCCTCACCGACACCGAGACCGGCGAGCGCCACGTCCAGGACACCGTGTTTCGCGGTCCGGCGAGGTAGCGGGCGATGGCGAACGGGAAGCGCGCCGACGGATGGTGGTATCCGTGGATCTACGTCGCCGGAATGGGCGTTGTGGTGGTCGTCAACGCGGTGCTGATTTTTTTCGCCATCTCCACCTATTCGGGCCTGGAAACCGAGGGCCATTACGAGAAGGGATTGGCCTACGACGAGACCATCGAGAAGGCGCGGCGGATGGAGGCCATGGGATGGTCGAGCGCCGTCCGTTTCGAGGTCGCCCCGACGGATCGCGGCGTCGCCGACGGAGACGCCACGGCGACGGGCCGGGCGCTGGCGACGCTGGCCGGACCCGACGGCGCGCCGCTCGACGGGCTCGACGTGAGGCTGGTGGTCACCCGTCCGACCCGGGCCGGCCTCGACCGGGACGTGGTGCTGGCGCCGGTCGATTCCGGAACCTATGTCGCCCCGCTCGACCTGCCGCTCAGGGGTCAGTGGGATTTCCGGCTGGTGGCGATCGGCGGCGGCAGCCCCTATCAGAAAATCCACCGCATCGTCGTTCCCTGACCCGGCGCCGGACCGGGTGGCGGGCCGCCCGGCGGAGATCCCATGGCCGAATGCCTGCATTGCGGTAGTCCGGTTCCCGACGACAGCAGCGGCGGCGACTTGTTCTGCTGTCGCGGCTGCCGGGCCGCCCATGCCCTGGTGCAAGGCATGGGGCTCGACGCCTACTATCGCCGCCGCTGCCTGGACCCCGAGGCCCGCGTGCTCAGGCCCGACGAGGAGGAGGCCCGGATCGATTTCTCGCGCCACGCGCGCGACGGCGGCGACGGTTCGGCGACCCTGCACCTGATGGTCGAAGGCCTGCACTGCGCGGCCTGCGTGTGGCTCATCGAATCCGTTCTGGCGCGGAGTCCCGACGTCGTCCGGGCCCGCGTCAACATGACCACCCATCGCCTGACCCTGACCTGGCGCGGCCCACCGGCGCGGGCGGCGGACATGGTGGTGCCGGTGCTGGCGATCGGTTACCGGCTGGTGCCCTACGACCCGGAGCGCCTGAGGTCGGAGGGGGCGAAACGGGAGAGGGAACTGCTGCGGGCGATGGCGGTGGCCGGCTTCGCGGCCGGCAACGTGATGCTGTTCTCGGTCTCGGTGTGGGCCGGCGACGCAAGCGGCATGATGGACAGCACCCGTGCCCTGATGCACTGGGTTTCGGCCCTCGTCGTGCTGCCGGCCATCGCCTACGCGGGGCGGCCGTTCTTTCGCTCCGCGTTGATCGCGCTCGCCGCCCGGCGCGCCAACATGGACGTGCCGATCTCCCTCGCGGTGCTGCTGACCGCCGCGATGAGCCTCGCCGAAACGGCGCGCGGCGGGCCGCATGTCTATTTCGAATCCGCCATCATGCTGCTGTTCTTCCTGCTCCTCGGCCGCTACCTGGAAAGCCGGGCGCGCGGCCGGGCGCGCGCCTCGGCGGAACGGCTGCTCAATCTGTCGGCGACGGCGGTCACGGTGCTCGACGACGACGGCGCCCGCCGTTTCCTGCGCCCCGAGGACCTGCGCGTCGGAATGACGGTTCTGGCGGCGGCGGGTGACCGCATCGCGGCGGACGGCACGGTGACCGCCGGGCACGGCGACGTGGACACGGGCCTGATCAGCGGCGAGACGGTGCCGGAGACGGTGACGGCGGGATCGCGGGTGTTCGCCGGCACCCACAACCTCACCGGGCCGCTGACCCTGACCGTCACCGCGACCGGCGACGACACCCTGCTGGCCGGGATCGTCCGCCTGATGGAGGCGGCGGAGCAGGGGCGCGCCAGGCATGTCGCCCTGGCCGACCGGGTGGCCCGCTGGTACGCGCCGGTGGTGCACGGCCTGGCGCTGGCGACCTTTCTGGGCTGGTGGCTGGGCGGCGGCCTGGACTGGCAGGCGGCGCTGCTGATCGCCGTCGCGGTGCTGATCATCACCTGCCCCTGCGCCCTCGCCCTGGCGGTGCCGGTGGTCCAGGTGATCGCCTCGGGCCGCCTGCTGCGGCAGGGCATCCTGCTGAAAAGCCCGACCGCCCTGGAGCGCCTGGTGACCGCCGACCTGGTGGTGTTCGACAAGACCGGCACGCTGACCGACGGCCGGCCGCGTCCCCTGGATCTCGACCGCCTGACGCCCGGGGATCGCCTGCTGGCGGCTTCCCTGGCCGGTGCTTCGAGGCATCCGCTGGCGCGTGCCGTGGCCCGGGCCGTGCCGGACGCCGGCGTCGCCGAGGGCGTGGCCGAGGTGGCCGGGCGCGGACTCCGGCTGGCGACTCCGGAGGGCGACGTCCGGCTGGGCGCGCGCGACTGGTGCGGCGACCCGCACGCGCCGCCGGCCGAGGGGCCGGAATTGTGGCTCGACCGTCCGGGGCGGTCGCCACGGCGTCTCCGTTTCGCCGATCGTCCGCGGCCGGACGCCGGCGAGGTGGCCGACCGCCTTCGGACGCGCGGCCTCGCTCTGGCGGTGCTGTCCGGCGACCGCGCCTCGGTCGTGCGGTCGGTTGCCGATCGCCTCGGCATCGCCGATTGGCGGGCCGCCCAGACCCCGGCCGACAAGGTGGCGCGCCTCGCCGCCCTGGCGGCCGAGGGGCGCCGCCCGCTGATGGTCGGCGACGGCCTCAACGACGCTCCGGCGCTGGCCGCCGCCCACGTGTCGCTGTCGCCGTCGAGCGCCGCCGACGTCAGCCAGACGGCGGCCGACGTGGTGTTCCAGGGCGACCGTCTGGCGCCGGTGGCCGAGGTCCTGGAGGTGGCGCGACGGGCCGATGCCCTGGTCAAGCAGAACTTCGCCCTGGCATTCCTCTACAACGCCTGTACCATTCCGCTGGCCGTGGCCGGCCACGTCACGCCGCTGATCGCCGCCGTGGCCATGTCCGCCTCGTCGGTGGTGGTGATCCTCAACGCGCTCAGGCTGGGCCGCCGGCGCGCCGGGAGCTGAGAGCACGATGGACGTCATCATCTACCTGATTCCGGCCGCCCTGGGCCTCGGTCTCCTGGGCCTGGTGGCGTTCCTGTGGGCGCTGAAGAGCGGCCAGTTCGAGGACCTGGACGGGGCCGCCAACCGAATCCTGTTCGACGACGAAGAGCCTCGGAAACCGGACGATTAGGCGCTTAGTCCGGGCATCTCGGTCAGCATGAGCACCCGCACCCCGGCCCCGTCCGCGAGGTGGTCCGTCTCCTCCGGCAGGTCCATGAGGGCGTCGGCGCGGGCCAGGGTGGCGAGGACCGCCGAGCCCTGATTGCCGAGCACCCGGACGCGCGGGGGGCCGTTCGCCGCGTGTTCCAGGGCGACCCGCAGGAACTCCCGGCGTCCCGGCTTGCGGGTCAGCGCCCCGGCCAGCCGGGCCGAGCGGAACGGCAGATCGAACACCTCCGGTCCCTGACCGGACAGGCGGGCCAACACCGCGCGGCCGACCACGCAAAAGGTCACGAAGGCCGATACCGGATTGCCCGGCAGGCCGAGAAACCGGGCCGTTCGTCCGCCGTCGCCGCCGATCCGTCCGAGGGCCAGCGGCTTGCCCGGCTTCATGGCCACCTTCCAGGACTCCAGGGTGCCCAGCGCCGCGACCGCCGCAGCGACATGGTCGGCGTCGCCCACCGAGACGCCGCCGGACGTGATCAGCACGTCATGATCGCGGGCCGCCGCCGCCAGGGCCGCGCGCACCCGCGCCGCGTCGTCGCGCAGGCAGCCGAGATCGGTCACCCGGGCGCCGCCCAGGCGGGCCAGGGCGGCCACCATCGGGCGGTTGGAATCGGCGATCCGGCCGGGTCCCGGCGACGCGCCCGGCGGCACCAGTTCATCGCCGGTCGAGAACACCGCCACCCGCAGCCGCGTCCGGACCATCGCCCCGTCATGGCCGGCCGACGCGAGCAGGGCCACGTGCCTCGGGTCCAGTCGGGTGCCGGCCCGAAGAAGGACGTCGCCGGCCGCGAAATCCTCGCCGGCCGTCCGCACATGGCGTCCCGGGCACCGGCCCGGCGGCACCCGCACCAGGTCGCCGTCGCGCGTCGCGTCCTCCTGGGGAACGACCGTGTCGAGGCCGGCCGGCAGGGGCGCCCCGGTGAAGATGCGCGCCGCCGCGCCGGGCGGGACATCTCCGTCGAATGGATGCCCGGCCGCCGCCGTTCCGACCACCGGCAACGCGGTCTCGCCGTCCGGCGCCAGATCGCCGGCGCGCAAGGCATAGCCGTCCATGGCCGAATTGTTCCACGGCGGCATCGACAGCCGCGCCGCGACGTCCTCGGCGAGCACCCGACCGCACAGGTCGTCCAGCGGACTCCGTTCGGGGGCGGTGACCGGAACCAGGGTCCGCGCCAGTTCGGCCAGCAGGTCGTCGAGCGGCCGTGGCCTCGATGTCGCCGGTCGTCCGTTCATCCTCCGGTCACGCTGAGGCCGCGCCGGTCGGCCACCGGCACCCCGATCCGCGCCTCGTCCATCGCCTGTCCGAAATGGTGCTCGCGCGGCTTGCGGTCCATCGCCCGCAGGATGCGGGCGATCAGCCGTTCGTTGTCCGGGCCGGAGCGGAGCGCCGTCCTGAGGTCATGCCGCTTGTCCTGCCCGAGGCAGGGGTAGAGCCAGCCATCCGAGGTCACCCGGACGCGGTTGCAGTCGCCGCAGAAGTTGCAGGTGGTCGGGGCGATGAAGCCGACCCGGGTCGCGGCGCCCGGCACTTGCCAGTACCTCGACGGTCCGCCCGTGCGGTGGTCGCTGCGGATCAGGCCGAATCGCTCGACGAGGCGCTCGCGGACCTCGGCCAGCGGGACGAAGCGGTCCAGGACGTGGCCCTGGTCCGGCCCCATGGGCATCAACTCGATGAGGCTGATGTCATGGCCCTCGGCGACACACCACCCGACCATGTCCGGGATTCGCGCCTCGTTGAGTCCGCGCTGCACGACCGTGTTGATTTTCACCCGCAGCCCGGCGCGGCGGGCGCTGGCGATGCCGTCCAGCACCCTGGACAGGCCGTCGGTCCGGGTGACGGCGCGGAAGATGGCAGGATCGAGGCTGTCCAGCGACACGTTGACGCGGCCGAGGCCGGCCGCCGAAAGGCGGTCCGCGTAGCGGGCCAGATGCGTGCCGTTGGTGGTGATCGCCACCTCGCGCAGCAAACCGTCGTCGCGCATCCGGGCGGCGTGCTCCAACACCTCCAGGCCTCCCGGACGCCCCAGCGGCTCGCCGCCGGTGATCCGCAGCTTGCGGATGCCGAGCGCCGCGAACACCCGGACGAGCCGCTTCATCTCGTCGATCCGCAGCAGCGCGTCCGGCGGGTTGAACCGGGTGTCCTCGGCGAGGCAGTAGGCGCAACGCATGTCGCAGCGGTCGGTCACCGACAGCCGCAGATAGGTGATGTGGCGGCCCAGGAAATCGGTCAGCATCGGGCACTCCGGTCGGCTCGCGGGATACTCTGCGGCCCGCCGGGGCGCCTCGGGCGTGTTCGGCCGCCGCGCCTCCGGTCTCGCAGCCGGATGGCGCGCGGCGTCATCTTAGCGAAAAGAAGCCGGATCCGCCATCGCGTCGTCGCGTGGCCCGGCCGGGCTCGGCGCGAGCAAGCCGGGCTCAGCCCGGCAGGCCGCACATGCCGCCCGCGCAGCCCCCCATGCCGCACATCCCGCCGGCCGGCGCCGGCGCCGGTTCGGATACCTTGGCGCCGGCCACGCTGGGCGCCATGATCGCCTTGACGACGTTGGTGTCGCCGCATTCCTTGCAAACCAGCGTGCCGGCCTCCTTCATTTCGTCGTATTCGGCGCTGCTTCGGAACCACTCGTCGTACAGGTGACCCTGGGCGCATTTCAGGCGATAGACCATCATCGGGCGTGTCCTCCGACCATTATGGATTAGCTGGCGCTTATATACCCCGTGTCCCGCGCCGCGCCAAGGGCGGTCGGAGGCGGGACGGATATTTCATTTTGATAACCTCCACCGCCTCGGCTAATATTAAAATTCTTTAAAATAACCAGAATCGCAGGGTTGGAGCCGTGACATCGTTACAGGACCTCAGGTCTCGGGCCGAGAGCCAGGATGCTTTCGACCTTCTGGAACATCTTCTTCGCGAGGAATTTCCCGGCAAGTGCGTGGTCACCGCGTCCCTGAAGGCGCGTAGCGTGGCCGTGCTGCGGATGGTGGCCGACATCGATCCGGCGACGCCGGTGGTGTTCTGCCATGCCCGGAATCTGTTCGACGAAAGCCGCGCCTATCGCGCGGAGATCGTCTCCATGCTGGGCTTGACCAGAATCACCGAGGCGCGTGGCGATCGGGTGGCGCCGGTCGACAAGGGCAGCGACCACATCGAATGCCTGTGGGTCGAGGATCCGGACGGCGGCGGCCTGGTCCACGAGTGCGTGCATCTCAACGAGACCCTGGCGTCCTACGACTGCTGGATCAGCGCCGTCTACGGCGAGGGACCGGAAACCGTCCGCGACGCCGAGCGGATCGACATGGACGGCCGCCTGACCAAGGTGGACCCGCTGGCCGACTGGGCGCCGACCGATGTCCAGACGTTCCTCCAGGATCGGGGCCTGCCGCCGCATCCGTTGGCCAAGCCCCGCGCCATCAAGTCGGCGCGCCGCGATTTCGGCAAGCGCGACACCGACTACTACATCTATTAGGTTCCGTTGATATCCATCCTGGGAGTCTCGGATCGCGAGGTGTCGGCGGACGGTCGCGCGGATGAAGTGGGGAGCCGGCCGCGATGCCCGATCTGAGCCTCGAAATCGCCGCCCGGGCCCGTTACGGCGCGCCGGTGGCGGGGGTCGACGAGGCCGGACGCGGCCCCTGGGCGGGGCCGGTCATGGCCGCCGCGGTGATCCTTGACCCGGCCGTGGCGCCGCCCGGCCTGGACGATTCCAAGAAGCTCTCCGCGCCGCGCCGCGCCGCCCTGTGCGCGGCCATCCTGGCCGGCGCCGAGGTCGGGATCGGGCGGGCCGACTGCGCCGAGATCGAGGCCCTCAATATTCTCGGCGCCACTTTCCTCGCCATGCGCCGTGCCGTTGCCGCGCTGCCCCGGTCGCCGGCCGCCGTTCTCGTCGACGGCAACCGGCTGCCCGACGGCCTGCCCTGCCCGGCCGAGGCGGCGGTCAAGGGCGACGCCCGGTCGCTGTCCATCGCCGCCGCCTCCATCGTCGCCAAGGTGACCCGCGACCGCGTCATGGCGGCGCTCGACGCCGAGTTTCCCGGCTATGGCTGGGCCTCCAACGCCGGTTACGGCACGGCGGCCCATCGATCGGCCCTGGCGCGCCTGGGCGCGACGCCCCATCACCGGCGCGGTTTCGCGCCGGTGCGCAAGATATTGAGTCGCGATGGCGCCGGGGATTCCACATCTGGTGGCAAGAAGTTATTAATAAGTGACTGATTCAATTGGGCCTTGCTCCCGATTCGCAATCACTCCAGTATCTTGACATGACCCGCGACCAAGCCCCGACGACCGACCGCATCATCCAGGGCGATGCCGCCACGGAGTTGCGTGCCCTACCGGCCGGCTGCGCCGATGTGATCTTCGCCGACCCGCCCTACAACCTGCAACTCGAAGGCGCGTTGTACCGGCCCAACAACACGCGCGTCGATGGGGTCGACGATGATTGGGACCGGTTCGCCGGGTTCGCCGACTACGACGCCTTCACCCGCGACTGGCTGGAAGCCGCCCGCCACGCGCTCAAGGCCGACGGCACCCTTTGGGTGATCGGCTCCTACCACAACATCTATCGGGTCGGCTCCCTTCTTCAGGACCTGGGCTACTGGATCCTCAACGATATCGTGTGGCGCAAGTCGAATCCGATGCCGAACTTCCGTGGCCGCCGGTTCACCAACGCCCACGAAACCCTTCTCTGGGTCGCGAAATCCAAGGACTCCAAATATCGCTTCAACTACGAGGCCATGAAGGCGTTGAACGACGACCTTCAGATGCGATCCGACTGGTATTTTCCGATCTGCGTCGGCGCCGAGCGGCTGCGCGACGACGACGGCGCCAAGGCGCATCCGACCCAGAAACCCGAGGCCCTGCTGCACCGGGTGCTTCTGGCCTCCACCGAGGTGGGCGATCTGGTGGTCGATCCCTTTTTCGGCAGCGGCACCACCGGCGCCATGGCCCGCAAGCTGCGCCGCCGCTGGATCGGCATCGAGCGCGACGACACCTATGTGGAGATCGCCCGCCACCGGATCTCCAAGGTGCCGCCGGCGCCCGATCCGGATCTGGTGCGCTGCCCGTCGAGGAAGGAGGAAAAACGGATCCCCTTCGGCTCGCTGATCGAGCAGGGATTGCTGGAACCCGGCACCTTGCTCTATGACCCCAAGAAACGGTTCACCGCCCGGGTGCGCGCCGACGGCACCCTGATCAGCGCCGACGTGACGGGCTCCATCCACAAGGTCGGCGCGACCCTGCAGAAGGCGCCGTCCTGCAACGGCTGGCAGTTCTGGAACCTGGACGTGGAAGGCAAGCTGGTGCCCATCGACGTGCTGCGCCAGAAACTGCGAGCCGAACTGCGGGCGGAGTAGACGCGCGATCCGGGAACCGTCGCGCGGCGGTTCCGACCTACGCCCTACGGCTGGTCCTCGCCAAGCAGCCGCCGAATATGCGCCACCAGGCGCCGGTTGGTGTCCTCGTCGTCGGGATCGAACACGCGGGCGAACGGCCGGGTGGTCGGACCGTCACGCCTCACGCGGTCCAGCGCGGCGTCGAGCCGTCGTTGCAGGGCGTCGTCATCGGAGGTGGGCGGACGGGTCATGGCGTGGCCGGGGTCTGCCTTGGACGCGACCAAGTATAGCACGGCCGGCGGCGCCCGGGGATCGGCGCGGACGGTCGCGATGGGATGTCCGGCGGCGGCGCGGCCATCGCGGGGACGATCGATCCGCCGGCGCCAGATCCCCCTTTGCGTTGGCGGCGCGTCTGCGCTATACGAATCCGTCATCGGCACCCGTAGCTCAGCTGGATAGAGCGCTGCCCTCCGAAGGCAGAGGTCACAGGTTCGAATCCTGTCGGGTGCGCCAATTCCATTTTACCCTTCCCAACACCCATCAACACATTGAACGGCAAGGACAATTTCGGGTTCGAAAAGCCGCCTTTCCGGGAATAGGCCAAACGCTCGCCGAAGGCCAGTCTGAGGACGATTTTCTGCAATGGCAGGTGGCCTGATTCCCAGAGTTTCCAAGGGCTTGACAGGAAGCCGAGGGCGAGTTCGAACATTTCCTCGAAGGTGTGTTTCGGCGTCACGCCTTTTGCCAGCTTTTCCGCCGCCAGCAGCTTCTGCCGTTCCAACTGGGTGATCTTCGACTCATAGGCCGAGATGACGGTCGCGTTGTCGGTCTCGACGATGCGGATCAGGAAACGGTCGATCTCCTTCTCGATGCGGGCGATGTCCTGCTTCAGGTCCGCAAGGATGTGTTTGCCCTGTGCCAGCCGTCCGGTCCAGGCCTCCTTGAGCACGGTCCGGACC
>JANQIL010000093.1 GCA_028282245.1 Magnetospira sp. | reverse complement strand
GTCCCATCCGTTGGCTGAATCGAACCACCAGATCAATAGCTTAGTGGATCGACCGATCCAAAGCTTGGGTGCCAAGCGTTGGATCCGATCCACTAGCGGCCGGGGCCCGTTCCCGGCGCGGGGCGGAAACCCGAATCATGTATTGGGATTTTGCATGATCCGTTGTTCAGGTTCCTTCGCGGGACTAAAATTAACCGCTGTTCCATGTGAAAGAAGGCAGGATATGTCGAGACTCCGTACCATCAAGATTCGGTCCGCCGGCCGCCGCGCGCGCGCCTGGACGCGGCTCCTGTCGAGCATGGCGGCGCTTGCCGCGATGGCTCTGGCGGGCGATCCGGCGGCGGCCCGTTCGGGCGGCATCACGGCCGGCGAAACCCACGACGATAACATCATCGCGTCGGTCGCCGCCGGCGGTCGCCTGTACGACAACTGGCTGCGCGAGCTGGCGGCGCGGCGGCCCAAGGATCTGCATCCGCTGTATCCGGAGACCGGACGCCATGCCGACGAGCCGTGGCAGTCGTGGCGTTGCGTGTCCTGCCACGGCTGGGACTACCGCGGGGTGGATGGCGTCTTTCACACCGGCCCGGACTTCACGGGCGCCAAGGGAATCGATGCCATGCGCGACCAGCCGGTGGGGGCCATCATCGAGGCCATCACGGCGCCCGGACACGGGTTCGTCGAGGTGTTCGATCACCAGACCCTGCTTGACCTGGCGATGTTCGTCAGCAACGGACAGATCACCGTGGACGAGGTGATCGATCCGCTCAGCCGCCGGGCGCGCGCCAGCCCGGGACGCACCTCGGCCTATTTCTCCACCATCTGCGTCAATTGCCACGGACCCGACGGGCGGATGATGCCGACTATTCCGCCGGTTGGCGACGTGGCGCGGTCCGACCCCTGGATGGCCCTTCACAAGATGCTGAACGGCCATCCGGGCGACGACATGCCGGCCTTGCGGGCGTTCGGGCTGTCGACCGTTCTCAGTACCCTGGCCTATACCCAGACCCTGCCCGGCCACGACCAACTGGCGTCGATCGCGCGTGGCGGAAAGCTCTATGACGACTGGGCGCTGGAGATCGACCGCCATTATCCGAGCGATCCGCATCCGGTCTATCCGTCCGACCACAAGGTCTTGCTGGGGTCGAGCACCTGGCGTTGCGTCGAGTGTCACGGGTGGGACTACAAGGGCGCCGTCGGCATCCGAGGCATCCGCAACATGGCCGGTGCCCACCCGGCGGCGATCGTCAACGTCCTGACCGACGATGTGCATCACATGGATAATTTCATGCGGTTCAAGGATCTGACCGATCTGGCCGCCTTCGTCAGCCAGGGTCAGGTGGAAATGAACGAATACATCGATCCGGTCACCAAGAAGGGGCGCGGCGATCCGGACGAGGGCCCGGAGTATTTCCTGACCCTGTGCGCCACTTGCCACGGCGAGGACGGGGTCGCGATTCGAACCATGCCGCCGCTCGGCCGGGTGGCCGACGAAAACCCCTGGAAGGTCCTGCATCGCATGCTGCACGGCCATCCGGGCGAGTACATGCCGGCCTGGCAGTCCACCATGCCGCCCGCCACGGCGCGCAACGTGCTTTCGAGGGCGCAGACCCTGCGCAACAAGCGCTGATCCTCGACGGGTTCGGGAGTCCAACGGCCCCCCGCGCGGGACGAAGCGCGGGGGGCCGTCGATTCCGGAGCCGGTCGCGTCAGCGCCGATAGCGGACCAGACGGTCGAGGATCGGCGGCAGGATCAGTTCCATCGCCAGCCCCATTTCGCTGCCCGGAATCACGATGGTGTTGCGGCGCGACATCATGGAGCCGCTGATTTCGCGCAGCAGCATCGAGAAATCGACCGGGACCTTGGGATCCCGTGGGTCGCGGAAGCGAATCACCAGCCGGCACTCGGAGTCTTGCGGCACTCCCTGGGTTTCCATCGGATCGGAGGTGTCGACCACCGCCACCCGTTGGAAGTTGATGTTGCTGTGATGGAACTGGGGCACGACGTAGCGCACGTAGTGATCCATGCGGGCGAGGATGGTTTCCATCACTTCGCTCTCGGTGTAGGCGCGCTGATCCACGTCGCGGTGGATCTTCTGAATCCATTCGAGATTGATGATCGGCGCCACCCCGATCTTCAGGTCCACGTGGCGGCCGACATCGACCGTATCGGTCTTCACCGCGCCATGCAGGCCCTCGCAGACCAGAAGGTCGGAATCCGGCGGAAGGTCCTCCCAAGGCGTGAACTGCCCGGCCTCCAGGCCCATGGATTCCGCTTCGTCGGCGGTGTGGATGTATCGCCGATGCCGTCCGGTGCCGGTCTTGCCGTACTGCTCGAATAGGGCTTCGAGGTCCTCCCAGTGGTTGGCGCGGGGGCCGAAGTGGGTGAGGAACGGCTCGCCGAGCTTGAGGTATTCATCCTGCGCCTGTTTCATCTCGGCGCGATTGTATTTGTGGAAGCCGGTTCCGTCCACGAACGCCGGCTTGAGGCCGAGGCGCTCGCAGACCTTGCCGAAGGCGTCGCGGACGGTGCTCCTCCCGGACCCCGAAGAGCCGTAAACGGACACCACAGGATGTTTATCGGACATGTTTCCCCCTGGTCGAACGATCTTGTTGTCAGGTCCCCGCGAGCGGGTGGCCAAGCCACCGATTGCATGGCGGCGGCGAACCAGTATATTAGAAACCGAAAATATTGCGAGAGGGAACGGAATCGATCCCAGGCGCAATGCGGGAGTTGGTCGCGCCTCGCGGACAGTTCGATCGGACCGGGGCCCAAACGAAGGAAACGCTTCATGGACGTCAAGATTGCTCCGAGCATCCTGTCGGCGGATTTCGCGCGATTGGGAGAGGAAATCCAGGCCATCGACGAGGGGGGCTGCGACTACGTGCACATCGACGTGATGGATGGCCATTTCGTGCCCAACCTGACCTTCGGGCCGCCGATCATCAAGTGCGCCCGGCCATGGACCAAGAAGGTGTTCGACGTTCACCTGATGATCAATCCGGCGCAGCCGTTCCTGAAGGACTACGCCGACGCGGGGGCCGACATCATCACCGTTCACGCGGAGGCCGACCCGCACATCGACCGCAGCCTCCAGTACATTCGGTCGCTGGGCAAGAAGGCGGGGATTTCGCTCAACCCGGCGACGCCGGAAGGGATCGTCGAATACGTGCTCGACAAGCTGGATCTCATCCTGGTGATGTCGGTCAATCCGGGTTTCGGCGGCCAGAGCTTCATCGAAAGCCAGTTGGAGAAGATCGCCCGTCTGCGCAAGATGATCGGCGACCGTCCGATCGAGCTTGAGGTCGATGGCGGGGTGAGCCCGGCCACCGCCGGCGCCGTGGTCGCCGCCGGCGCCAACGTGCTGGTCGCCGGCAGCGCGGTCTTCAAGGGCGACGGCAAGGCCGCCTATATCGCCAACATGGAGGCCATCCGAGCCGCCGCCGCCCAGGCCAGGGCCGCCTGACGGTCTATCCGCCCGATGTCATGACCTGAACGTCTCCCCGACGCGAAACGCGCGGGGAGGTTTATGGGTGAGGAATTGCATGACGCAATTCTTGTCGCCGGTTGGTATGGGATTGCGGAAAGCCGGGTATGCAATATTTTCGCGCGTCGGCCCTGGAGACCATGGCGCGCCCTCGCGCTTCACAGGCGGACTGTTTAGACAATCTAAACAAACGAAAATTCCTTTGAATTTGAGCTAACAGGCCTTTTTCGGGCTCAATAGTGCCGACAGCAGGGACCGTGTTCCCTGTACCGAATTTCGAGATTGTCGGCGCCATGACCATAAGCGGCTCACCTATCGGTGACGCGGTGTGCGCCTCGGCAAGAAGGATGACACACCGATGGGGTCCCCCTCGTCAGCGAAACTCGTCAACGTCGCTCTTGAGGAGCGCGCCCACCGTATCCGCCGCCTCGCGGTGCGGTTGGGCGAGGTCCAGGGGCAGGGCTACGTCGGGCAGGCCCTCGGGTTCTCCGACGTGCTCGCCGTGACGTACTTCCACGCGTTGATCTACAAACCGGACGATCCGGACTGGGAGGGCCGCGATCGGCTCTACCTGTCCATGGGTCATTACGCCATCGCGCTCTACGCGGCGATGATCGAGGCCGGCATCCTGCCCGAGGACGAACTGGAGACCTACGGCGCCGACGGCAGCCGCATGCCCATGTCGGGCATGGCCGCCTGCACGCCGGGCATGGAAATCACCGGCGGCTCGCTGGGGCACGGCCTGGGCATCGCCGTTGGCGCCGCCCTCGGCCTGAAGCGCAAGAGGTCATCCAGCTTCGTCTACAACATGCTCTCCGACGGGGAACTGGGCGAGGGCTCGACCTGGGAGGCCGCCATGTCGGCGGCCCACCACAAACTGGACAACCTGATCGCCATCGTCGACTTCAACAACCAGCAGGCCGACGGCCCGTCGCGGCAAATGCTCTGCTCCGAGCCGTTGGACGCCAAGTTCGAGGCCTTCGGCTGGCACGTCCAGCGGATCGACGGCAACGACATCGGACACCTCGTGGAGGCTTTCGACCGGGCCAGGGCCTGTGCCGAGGCCAGGCCCCGCGTGATCATCTGCGACACGATCATGTGCAAGGGCGTGCCGTTTCTTGAGCAGCGGGACAAGGCGCATTTCATCCGCGTCGAACCGCATGAATGGGAACTGGCCCTCGCGGCCCTGGACGAGGGGCGGCCGCGATGAACCGATCGAGCCACGAATCCCGCGCGTCGGATCCCGGCGGGCCCCGCCTGAAAACCTCGGCGATGATCGCCTCGCTGGCCGCCGAGGGCATGCCGACCAAGCCGGCGCCGTTCGGCCACGCCTTGTGCGACGTGGCCCGTCAACGGGACGACATCGTCGGCATGACGGCGGATCTGGGCAAGTACACCGACCTGTACGTGTTCGCGGAACAGTTTCCCGACCGTTTCTACCAGATGGGCATGGCGGAGCAGTTGCTGGTCAGCGCGGCCGCGGGCATGGCGCGCGAGGGGTTCACCGTTTTCGCGACCACCTACGCGGTGTTTGCCTCGCGCCGCGCCTATGACTTCATCTGCATGGCCATCGCCGAGGACTCCCTCGATGTCAAGATCGTCTGCGCGCTGCCAGGCCTGACAACCGGCTACGGCCCGAGCCATCAGGCGACCGAGGACCTGGCCATTTTTCGCGGCCTGCCGAACATGACGATCATCGATCCCTGCGACGCCACGGACACCGAGCAGGCAACCCATGCCATCGCCGCGTACAAGGGACCGGTGTACATGCGGCTGCTGCGTGGCCAGGTGCCGGATGTGCTGGGCGAGTACGGCTACACGTTCGAGCTTGGTAAGGCGAGGATGCTGCGCGACGGCAACGACGTGCTGTTCGTCTCCACGGGCCTGATGACCATGCGGGCCTTGGCCGCCGCCAGGCACCTGCGGAAGGATGGGGTCGACTGCGCCGTGCTGCACGTGCCGACCGTCAAGCCCCTCGATACGGAAACGCTCCTCGAAGCGGCCGGCAAAACCGGGCGAATGGTCGTCGTCGCCGAGAATCACACGGTGATCGGCGGCCTTGGGGAAGGAGTCGCCCGGACCCTGCTCGGTGCCGGGGTTGCCCCGAAGTTCCGCCACATCGGCCTGCCGGACGCGTTCCTTGATGCCGGCGCCCTGCCGACCCTGCACGACCGATACGGCCTGTCGGAGAACGCCGTCTGCGCGTCGGTGAAGGGGTGGCTCGACGCATGAGGTTCCTCGGGGGCGCGGTCTCCCTCCCGCCGTGCCCCCGCCCTTGTTGTTTCAAGACTGGATGAAAAGACCATGAGTAGTTTGAAATTGGGTGTCGTTGGACTGGGGTCCATGGGCATGGGCATGGCAAGGAACGCCCTCGCCGCCGGAATCGACACCAGGGGATACGATCTTTCCATCGCGGCGTGCGAGACGTTCGCCGAGGCGGGTGGCATGGCGGTTGGATCGGTTGCCGAGGCGGCGTCGGATGTCGACGTGCTGATCGTTATGGTGGTCAACGCCGCCCAGGCCCGCGAGGTGATGTTCGGCGACAACGGCGCCGCCGACGGCATGCGCCCGGGGTCGGTGGCGATGATGTGCTGCACCATCGCGCCGAAGGACGCCCGCGACATCGGCAAGGAGCTGCTCGACCGGGGCCTGCTGGTGCTCGACGCGCCAGTCTCCGGCGGCAAGGTGGGCGCCGATGCGGGAACCCTCACCGTCATGGCGTCCGGCCCGAAAGAGGCATTCGACATCGCCCGTCCCGTGCTCGACGCGGTGTCCGGCAGGCTTTACGCGGTGGGCGACGAACCCGGATTGGGGGCGACCTACAAGGTCGTCCATCAACTCGCCGCCGGCGTCCATCTGGCCGTGGCCGCCGAGGTCATGGCGTTCGGCGCCCATGCCGGCTGCGATCCGGAAATTGTCGCCGACATCGTGTCCCGCTCGGCCGGGAACTCCTGGATGTTCAGCGACCGCGCGCCGCGCATGCTGGATGACGACTTCACGCCGCGCAGCACGGTGGACATCTTCGTCAAGGATCTCGGCCTGGTGATCGAGACCGGATACGCGACCAGGACGCCGCTGCCGCTGGCCGCCGCCGCGCACCAGCTTTTCCTGTCCGCATCATCCATGGGTCACGGCCGGATCGACGATTCCGCCGTGGTCAAGGTCTACGAGAGCGTCACCGGCTCGCCGGTCAAGCGCCGCTCGCTCCAGGGGAACGGGTCATGATCAAGATCGTTTTTCTCGACCGAGGCACCATCGGACCCTCGGTCACCATCAACCGACCGTCTTTCGCGCACCAGTGGGTCGAACACGACGCGTCCGCGCCGGAACAGGTCGCGGAGCGATTGGCCGGGGCAACCATCGCGGTGACCAACAAGGCGCCGATCCGCGAGGACATCCTCGACGGCCTGCCGGACTTGAAGATGATCTCCATTGCCGCCACCGGCTACGACGTTGTCGACGTCGCGGCCTGCGTTGTGCGTGGCATCGTCGTATCCAACGTGCGCGGCTATGCGGTCAACACGGTGCCGGAGCACACCTTCTCGCTGATCCTCGCGTTGCGCCGCTCGATCCTCGGCTACAAGCAGGACGTGATCGACGGAGAGTGGGAGAAATCGGGCCAGTTCTGTTTCTTCACCCATTCGATCCGCGATCTGGCGGGGTCGACCCTGGGAATCTTCGGCGAAGGCGCGCTGGGACAGTCCGTGGCCGCGCTGGGCAAGGCCTTCGGCATGCGGACACGGTTCGCGGCCCACAAGGGCGTCGAGGGTCTGGGACCCCTCTACACGCCTTTCGACGAGGTCCTGGAGACGGCCGACGTGATCACCCTGCACGCGCCGCTGACGCCGGCGACGCGCAACATGATCGCCATGCCCGAGTTCCGCAGGATGCGGAGGAGGCCGCTGATCATCAACACGGCGCGCGGCGGGCTGGTGCACGAGGGCGACCTGGTGACCGCCCTGGAAGAGGGGCTGATTTCCGGGATCGGGTTCGACGTCCTGACCGCCGAGCCGCCGGTTTCCGACAACCCGCTGCTGAAGGTGCTCCACCGGCCCGACGTGATCGTCACCCCGCACGTCGCCTGGTCGAGCGAGGAGGCCATGCAGACCCTGTGGGATCAAGTGATCGAGCATATCGATAACTTCCACAACGGCACACCCAGCAACGCCCTGGGCTGACCAAGAGACAAGAAGGATGCAATCCATGACGGTACACATGAAAGACATGGCCAACGCCATCCGATTCCTGTCCATGGACGCCATCGTCCGGGCTCAGGACGGTCATCCGGGCACGCCGATGGGGGGCGCCGACATCGCCACCGCCCTATTCGCCAGGCACTTGAAGTTCGACCCCAAGGCGCCGGGCTGGCCGGACCGGGACCGCTTCGTGCATTCGGCCGGGCACGGCTCGATGTTGATTTATGCCCTGCTGCATCTGTGCGGCTACGAGGAGATGGGGCTGGACGAGGTGAGGAACTTCCGGGTGCTCGGGTCCAACACGCCGGGGCACCCCGAATACCACCCCGAGGCGGGGATCGAGGTGACGACCGGTCCGCTCGGGCAAGGCATCGCCAACGCCGTAGGCATGGCGGTGGCCGAGCGCGTCCTCAATCACCGCTTCGGCGACGCCATCGTCGATCATTACACCTATGCCTATGTGGGCGATGGCTGCCTGATGGAGGGCATCGGCGCCGAGGTCATCGCGCTGGCCGGCCACCTGAGGCTCGGAAAGCTGGTCTTCCTGTGGGACGACAACCGGATGACCGACGACGGCACGACCGATCAGGCGGTCTCCGAGGACAACGTCACCCGGTTCCTCAACGCCGGCTGGCACGTGCAGTCGGTGGACGGCCATGATCCGGAAGCGGTCGCGGCGGCGATCGCGAAGGCGAAAAAGACCGACCGCCCGTCGATGATCGCCTGCCGCACCTTCATCGGATTCGGCATCCCGCGCATCCAGAACGACCGCGCCGCGCATGGTGGTAAGATCACCAAGGAGGACACCGACGCCGCACGCGCCAATCTGAACTGGCCGCACGCGCCGTTCGAGGTGTCGGCGGATCTGTACGCGGCCTGGG
Source organism: Magnetospira sp. (assembly GCA_028282245.1). Lineage (GTDB taxonomy): Bacteria > Pseudomonadota > Alphaproteobacteria > Rhodospirillales > Magnetospiraceae > JANQGL01. The sequence goes on along the minus strand of JANQIL010000093.1, from coordinate 1,204 downwards.
GCGAGGGCGGCAGACGGGGCGCCGAATCGCGGCTCGCCTGGGAGGAACGCTATTCCCGACTGTCGAACGAGGACCGGGCGGAATTCGAGCGCCTGATGGCCGGCACCCTGCCGGAGGGCTGGGAACGGACCGTTCTCGACTTCAAGCGGGCCAAGATCGAGGACGCCAAGCCCCAGGCGGGCATCCGCGCCTCGGGAGAGATGCTGTCGGCCTTGTCCGACGCCATTCCGGAACTGATCAGCGGTGCCCCCGACCTGGAGGCCGCCACCCAGCACAAACGCCAGCTCCGCCCGTTCACCCGCGACGACCGGGGCGGCCGCTACATTCACTACGGGGTGCGCGAGCATGCCATGGGCGCGATGATGAACGGCATGGCGGCGCACAAGGGCGTCCTTGCCGTCGGCACCACCTTCCTGGTGTTCTCCGATTACCTGCGCCACACCCTGCGCATGGCGGCGATGATGGGACTGCCGAGCATCTTCGTGTTCAGCCACGATTCCATCGGGATCGGCAAGAACGGCCCGACCCACCAGCCGGTGGAATACCTGGCCTCCCTGCGCGCCTACCCCAACATGTGGACCCTGCGCCCGGCCGATGCCGTGGAGATGGCCGAATGCTGGCAACTCGCCTTGCGGCACCGGGACGGTCCGACCTCGATCATCTGCTCGCGTCAGCCGCTTGAGGTGGCGCGCGCGACGCATGTGGACGACAACCTCTGCGCCCGCGGGGCCTACGTGCTGGCCGACGCCGAGGGAGGAGCGCGCAGGGCGACGCTGCTCGCCACCGGCTCCGAGGTCGGGGTTGCCCTCGGGGCGCGCGACCTCCTGCAGGAGCAGGGGGTGCCGACCGCCGTCGTCTCCATGCCCAGTTGGGAACTGTTCGAGCAGCAGGACCGGACCTACCGCGAGGCGACCCTCGGCCGGGGCACCGTTCGGGTGGCGGTGGAAGCCGCCGTCCGTCTCGGCTGGGACCGCTACGTCGGCGAGGACGGCGGGTTCGTCGGCATGAGCACCTTCGGCGCCTCCGGCGACTACCCGGACCTGTTCGCGCATTTCGGGATCACGCCGGAAGCGGTCGCGGCGGAAGTTCAATCTCGCCTTGACTCCTAGTGTCCCGAATCCGAAGTTCGGAGCATTATTTGGCAGGCGTTTTCGAACTTCGGATTCGATCAGGACACTAGGTAATAATCTGATTCTAGTGTGGT
>JANQIL010000092.1 GCA_028282245.1 Magnetospira sp. | reverse complement strand
ACCACACTAGAATCAGATTATTACCTAGTGTCCTGGTCGAATCCGAAGTTCGAAAACGCCTGCCAAATAATGCTCCGAACTTCGGATTCGGGACACTAGTTTATGATCCGGGGGTGCCCCGTCAAACGGAAACCAGCCGATGATCGGTGACGTTTTGTATGACATGCCGCTCTACCGGCCGCCCAGCGAGGGCGACAACCTGATCGTCCAGGCGACCCTCGGCTGTTCGTTCAACGGCTGCACCTTCTGTTCCATGTACAAGACCAAGACCTACCGGGCGCGGCCGCTGGACGAGACGCGGGCCGACATCGACCGCCTGGCCGCGATGTGGCCGGGCGCGCATCGGGTGTTTCTGGCCGATGGCGACGCCCTGGTCCTGCCGGTCGATCACCTGCTTGCGCTGCTCGATCATCTGAAAACGCGATTGCCGAACCTCGCCCGGGTGTCCGGCTACGCCACCCCGATCAACCTTTTGCGCAAGAGCGAGGCCGATCTGCGGCGGCTGCGGGAGGCCGGTCTGAGCCTGCTTTACGTGGGCATCGAGTCCGGATCGAAGGACATCCTGCGCCGTATCCGCAAGGGCACCACGCCGGACGCCATGGCGAAGGGTCTGATCCGCGCCCACGCGGCGGGGATGAAGGTGTCGGCCACGGTGGTCCTCGGGCTCGGCGGCCACGCCTTCTGGCGGGATCACATTGACGGCACGACGGCGTTGATCAATCGGACGCCGATCACCTACCTGTCGACCCTGCAACTCTACCTGGAGGATATCGTCGTGGAGCGGTTCCTGGCGGCCTACGGCGCTCCCTTCGAACCCCAGAACGATGCCGGTATCCTGGACGAACAGGCCCGGCTCATCACCGCCCTGGATCCGCCGAGGCCGGTGATCTTCCGATCCAACCACGCGTCGAACGCGCTCGCCCTGGCCGGTAACCTGCCGCGCGACCGCGACCGCCTGCTGGACCGGATCGAGGCCGCGCGGGCCGGCGGAGTCGGACTCCGGCCCGGGTTTCTGCGTGGCTTGTAGGAGGGCGGGACGTCTCGCCGTTCACGGCGCGAAAATTAACCTCATGTTATATTGTAAATAAAATCGTTCATTCTCGTATTCTCGTAAAATAGAATTCCAAAGCCTTCCGAAGGCCCTTATATGTTGGAAACAACAAAACGGGAGGGAGGCCGTCATGACCCATGTCTGCATCATCGGCGCCGGGTTCGGCGGTCTCACCGCGGCCCACGAGTTGCGCAAGCGCGACTCCGAACTGCGGATTACCCTGATCGCGCCGGACCGGCGCTTCGTCTATTACCCGAGCCTGATCTGGGTGCCGACCCGGCTGCGCGATGCGTCGGATCTGGTCGTCCCGCTCGATCATTTCCTCGGCGCCAACGGGCTGGACTTTCATCAAGGCCGGGTGACCGGGCTCAAGGACGGCGGGCGGACCGTGCTCACCGATTCCGGCGAGGTGGCCAACGACGCCCTGATCATCGCCTCGGGCGGTCGCCACATCCGCAAGCTGCCGGGGATCGAGCATGCCATCCTGCCCTGCGCCGGGGTGGCGGAGGCCGAGGACATCCGCGACCGCCTGCACCGCATGATGGAGGGCGATGGCGGTCGTATCGCCTTCGGCTTCGCCGCCAACCCGAAGGAACCGAACGCGGTGCGCGGCGGTCCGGTGTTCGAGTACCTGTTCGGAATCGACACCTATCTGCGCCGGGCCGGCAAACGTGACCGTTTCGATCTGATTTTCTTCTCTCCGGCCCCGAAGCCGGGCGTCCGGATGGGGGAGAAGGCGGTGGATCGCGTTCTGGGCGAGATGGCGCGGCGCGGCGTCGCGACCCATCTGGGCCACAAGATGCGCGGCTTCGAGGCGGGGCGGGTGTTGACGGAGGGGGGCACCGTCGAGGCCGACATGATCCTGTTCATGCCGGGTCTGACCGGTCCCGCCTGGTTGCCCGAGAGCGGCCTGCCGATGTCGGACGGCGGGATGATTCGAGCCGATTCCCAATGTCGCGTGGAGGGCTTCGAGCGAACCTACGTGGTCGGCGATTCCGGGTCCTATCCGGGCCCCGACTGGATGCCCAAGCAGGCCCACATGGCCGACCTTCAGGCCCGCGCGGCAACCGCCAACCTGATGGCGGAGCTCGCCGGCGGCACGCCGACGGAAACCTTCCGGATCGAATTGATTTGCGTCATCGACACCCTGGACAAGGGCACCATGGTCTATCGCGATCCGAAGCGGACCCTGCTGATTCCCATGTCGCACCTCGGGCACTGGTCGAAGCGCGTCTTCGAGGGGCGCTACCTGCGGGCGTTTCGCTGACGGCGATTCGATGCTCCGGGGAGGTGGAACGACCGTCGGTTCCTCAGGCGCCCTGGGTGGGCGGCCTTGCCGGCGCGGACGGCGGGTCTCCGGCCGCCGCGTCGTCCTGCGGCGGCTGCGACTGCTTGCGCGGCTTGAGTTCGGCGAACTGGCCGACCAGTTTTTGCAGCAGGTTGATCGACAGGGTGTCGCTGAAGCTGCCGATGAAGGCGATGATCCAGATCAGTTGCGGCGTCGTCGTATCGGTCTGTCCGGCGAACACGATCAGCCCGGCGGTGACCATCAGGTAGGTCAGCACCCCCATCACGATTCCGGTGATCGGCCGGTACATCAGCCAGCGCAGCGCGGCGTTGGTGTCGGTGAACGGGAAATTGCCGGCCCGGATGAGCATCGAGGTCAGGCTGCCGATCATCGACCAGATCAGGACCGGCATGGGGATGCCCAGCACCTGTATCTGGTTCAGTTCATGGGGGGTTTGGGACAGCACGAACGGCATGAAGTTCCAGACCGAGGCGACCGCCACCACGATGGCGATCAGATAGATGATCGCCGCCACCAGGATCGTCGACAACGAACCCGAGCGACGGGCCTGTATCAGGATTTCGATGTGGGTCAGGGCGATGCGCGCGCCGATGATGCGGGACCGGGACACCGGCGGCTTGAGGAGCATTTGCGCCTTCAGAAGGAATTCCATGGCCTCGGCGATCGCGGTCTGCTCGTCCTTGAGGGCGCGCGGGATCTGGTCGAAATACTGGTCGATGGTCTTTTGCAGCGTCGCGACGACCGCTTCCTCGCGTTCGGTCAGCGGCGTATCGGCGGTATCGTCTTCCCGATCCAGGTCGTCGAATGCGCGATATCCGGTGCGCGCCGGGGCGGCGGTTGTTCCATCGGACTCCGTTCGTCCCGCTTCCTCGTCCGGCATGGCAAGCCCCATGAATCCGTTTTAACCGGTTGAAGTGTAGCACGAAACAAAATCAAAGCGAAAGGTGGGGGTTCGGCTATCCGGTCTCGCGCGTGGTGCCCTTCGCCGGGGGTCGGCGCAGGCCGGCGGGGCGTTGCTTGTCCGGATTATCGAGCCTGAATTTTCCGAACAGCACGCACCCCTTCATCGCCGGGTCGCAGTCGTGACCGCGCACCTTCATGCACTGGCCCTTGAATTCGTATGGGCAGCCCCAACCGCTGCTCATGTCGGCAATCCTTTCCGATGGCGGGCAATGACCCCACCTTATTCGAGGAGCGTCGCGCGCCGCAAGGGCCGGCGCGCTTGCTGGACAGGTCGCGGCAACACGGGTAAAAGCTTGGCCTGCCCTCTCTTCACCGGACCGCCACGCGGGGACGCGCACATGCAGACCGCCAACGATATCCGCCGCACCTTTTTGGAGTTCTTTCAACGCAACGGCCACGAGATCGTTGATTCCAGCCCCCTGGTGCCGCGCAACGACCCCACGTTGATGTTCACCAACGCCGGCATGGTGCAGTTCAAGAACGTGTTCACCGGCGCCGAGACGCGGCCCTATGCGCGCGCCGCGACGTCGCAGAAATGCGTCCGCGCCGGGGGCAAGCACAACGATCTGGAGAACGTCGGCCAAACGGCGCGCCACCATACCTTCTTCGAGATGCTCGGCAATTTCTCGTTCGGCGATTACTTCAAGGATCTCGCCATCGAACTGGCCTGGACGCTGGTCGCCAAGGAGTACGGCCTGCCGGCGGACCGCCTGCTGGTGACCGTCTATGCCGATGACGATCGGGCGTTCGATCTGTGGAGGAAGATCGCCGGTCTGCCGGAATCCCGGATCATCCGCATCGCGACGTCGGACAATTTCTGGGCGATGGGCGATACCGGCCCCTGCGGTCCCTGCTCGGAGATATTCTACGATCACGGAGACCATATCCCGGGTGGTCCGCCGGGCAGCCCGGACGAGGATGGCGACCGGTTCATCGAGATCTGGAACCTCGTCTTCATGCAGTTCGAGCAGACGCCGGAGGCGCGCGTCGATCTGCCGCGCCCGTCCATCGACACCGGCATGGGCCTGGAGCGCATCGCGGCGGTCCTCCAGGGCACCCACGACAACTACGACGTCGACCTGCTGCGCGCCCTCATCGAGGCCTCGGCCGAGGCCTCGAACACCGATCCGGACGGTCCGCATCGGGTTTCGCACCGAGTGATCGCCGATCATCTGCGGGCGTCCTCGTTCCTGATCGCCGATGGTGTTCTGCCGTCCAACGAGGGGCGTGGCTACGTGGTGCGCCGGATCATGCGCCGCGCCATGCGTCACGCCCACATGCTGGGCGCCACCGATCCCATGCTGTTTCGGCTGGTGTCGACGCTGACCGCCAAGATGGGCCAGGCGTTTCCGGAGTTGAACCGGGCCAAGCCGCTCATCGAGGAGACTCTGAAGCTGGAGGAGACCCGGTTCAAGAAACTGCTGGATCGTGGTTTGCGCCTGCTGGACGAGGAAACGGCCGGCCTGCCCGATGGCGCCGAGTTATCCGGCGAGGTGGCGTTCAAGCTTTACGACACTTACGGATTCCCTCTCGATCTGACCCAGGACGCGCTGAAGGCGCGGCGGATCGCGGTCGACGAGGCCGGGTTCGACGCGGCCATGGACCGCCAGCGGGCCGAGGCACGGGCCGCCTGGTCCGGGTCCGGCGAGGCGGCGACCGAGCAGGTGTGGTTCGAGGTTCGCGACGCCGTCGGAGCGACCGAGTTCCTGGGCTACGAGACCGAGTCGGCGGAAGGCCAGGTGGTCGCCCTGGTGGTCGATGGCGGCCGGGTCGATGCGGCCTCGGTCGGCGCCGAGGTGGCGGTGGTCGTCAACCAGACCCCGTTCTACGGCGAGTCGGGTGGCCAGATGGGCGATGCCGGGACCATCGCGGTGACCGGAGGCAAGGTGGCGGTGCGCGATACCCTCAAGAAGCTGGGCGCCCTGCACGTGCATCTGGGACGGGTGACCGAGGGCGAGGTCATGGTCGGCCAGGATGCCCGCCTGGATGTCGATCCGGTCCGCCGCGCCGCCCTGCGCGCCAACCACTCGGCAACCCACCTTTTGCACGCGGCGTTGCGCCGCCGGCTCGGCGGCCATGTGACCCAGAAGGGGTCCCTGGTCGCTCCCGAGCGGCTGCGCTTCGACATCAGCCATCCGAAGCCCCTGGAGACCGGGGAACTGGCCGACGTGGAGACCTGGGTCAACGATCAGGTGCGCCGCAACGCCGACGTGACGACCCGCCTGATGACCCCGGACGAGGCCATCGCGGCCGGCGCCATGGCCCTGTTCGGCGAGAAGTACGGCGACGAGGTGCGGGTCGTCTCGATGGGGACCGGGGACGACGGCGATTCCTATTCGACCGAATTGTGCGGCGGCACCCACGTGCGGCGCACCGGCGACATCGGCCTGTTCAAGGTGATCGCGGAAAGCGCGGTGGCGGCCGGGGTGCGGCGCATCGAGGCGCTCACCGGGCCGTCCGCCCTGGCCCACATGGAGCGTCGCGACCAGGCCCTGCTGAATGCGGCGGCGGCCCTCAAGGCGGCTCCCGAGGAGGTCCCGGAGCGGGTCCAGGCATTGCTCGACGAGCGTCGGCGGTTGGAGCGCGAGGTCACCGACCTGCGCAAGAAGCTGGCGACCGGCGGCGGCGGCGCGACGGCGCCCGAGGTGCTGGAGATCGGCGGCGTGACCTACGCCCCGCGCCTGCTCGACGGGGTGCCGGCCAAGGAACTCAAGGGCATGGCCGACGAGATCAAGAAGCAGATCGGCTCCGGGGTGGTCGCCCTGGTCGCCGTCAACGAGGGCAAGGCGTCGGTGGTGGTCGCGGTGACCGAGGACCTCGCCGGGAAGATCAGCGCGGTGGACCTGGTCCGCGCCGGATCGGCGGCGGTCGGCGGCAAGGGCGGTGGCGGGCGACCCGACATGGCCCAGGCCGGTGGCCCCGATGGCGGGAAGGGCCGCGAGGCATTGGACGCCATCGCGGCGGCGATGGGGTGAGCATGGACGCGCGGGCCATCGCCGAGCGGTTGCGGGCGGAGGGCTACGGCCATGTGTTCGCGTGGGAGGATGCCCCGGGCGCCGTCTACCCCACCCACAGCCATGCCGGCGAGACGGCGCACGTGGTGCTCTCCGGCGAGATCGCCATCACCACGGCGGCGGGCACCCGCACCTACCGTTCGGGCGACCGCTTCGACGTTCCGGCCGATGAGGCCCATTCGGCCCGCGTCGGACCCGAGGGGTGCCGCTACGTGGTGGGGGAGCGGTAAGGCCTTAAGGCGCGGTCAGTCGACCCAGGGAATGTGCAGGGTGTTGGTGGCGCCGGGCGTGCCGAAGGGGATGCCGGCCATCACCACCAGCCGTTCGCCGGCCTCGGCGAAGTCCTCCGACTTGGCGACCTCAACCGAGCGCCGGATCATTTCGCGCAGGCTGCCGATGTCCTGGGTCGCGACCGGATGGATGCCCCACACCAGCGCCCACCGCCGGGCCACCCGGATTTCCGGGGTCAGCCCGAGGATCGGCACTCCGGGCCGCTCGCGGGAGGCGCGCAACGCGGTCGATCCAGAGAAGGTGAAGGAGACGATGGCGGCGGCCGAGATGGTGCGGGCCACCTGGGCGGCGGCGGCGCTGATCGCGTCGGCCGCGGTGGCTTCCGGCGACTGGTCGCTCTGGCGCCGCTGAATGGCGTAATGGAGGTCGCGCTCGGCCCGCCGAATGATGCGGTCCATGATCGCCACCGTCTCGCCCGGATAGTCGCCGACCGCGGTTTCGGCAGACAGCATCACGGCGTCGGCGCCGTCGAAGACGGCCGTCGCCACGTCGGACGCCTCGGCCCGGGTCGGCGCCGGGGCGCGGACCATGGAGTCCAGCATCTGGGTCGCCACCACCACCGGCTTGCCGGCTCGCCGACAGGACTGGACAATTCGCTTCTGAAGCCCCGGCACCTCCTCCGGCGGGAATTCCACCCCGAGGTCGCCGCGCGCGATCATCAGCCCGTCGGACAGTTCGATGATCTCGTCCAGGTAATCTATGGCGGTCGGCTTCTCCAGTTTCGCCATGACCGCCGCCCGCCCGGCGATCATGCGGCGCGCCTCGGCGATGTCCTCGGGGCGCTGCACGAAGCTCAATGCCACCCAGTCGACCCCCATGTCGAGGCCATACAGCAGGTCGGCGCGATCCTTGTCGGTCAGCGCCGACATGTTGAGCGGCGCGTCGGGGATGTTGAGCCCCTTGTTGTCGGACAACTCGCCCGGGGTGATGACCTGGGTATCGGCGAAGCCGTCGCCGCGCAGCATCACCCGCAGCCGCACCTTGCCGTCGTCGAGCAGGAGGTCGTGCCCCTCGCGCAGGCAATCGAACACTTCCGGATGCGGCACGTGGACGCGGCGCTGGTTGCCCGGCTCGGGAAGGGCGTCGAGGCGGAACGGCGCGCCGACGCCCAGTCGCACCGGCCCGTGCGTGAAGCGGCCGATGCGCAGCTTCGGTCCCTGCAGGTCCATCAGCACCGAGATCGGCCGTCCGGCCTCCGCCTCCAGTCTCCGGATGACGTCCAGCCGTTGCTGGTGGTCCTCATGCGCGCCATGGCTGAAGTTCATGCGAAAGACGTCGACGCCGCCTTCGAACAACTCCTTGATTCGGGGGACCGAAGTGGTCGCCGGCCCGAGGGTCGCGATGATCTTTGCTTGTCTTTGGCGTCTCATGGTAGAATCAGATATAGAGGCAAAGGCCATGGCAACGCCAAGGTTTTTCCAGCCATCATCGAAATTTCACCACCTGGACGACCGCCGATGCCCGTGCTTACCGACGCTCTCCTGTCGCTGTTCATCGACAGGGCGGCCAGGCGCCGGCTGCGCCGGGTGCGCGAGCGTCAGCGGCTGGCCCGTCGATTGCGCGAGGTCGGCCTGATCGACCGCGAGGCGCAGGCGGCGCAACTGGGCGCCCAGGCCCGCCACGTGGGCGAAAGCCGGCGCCGCGACTCGCGCGGGGCGCTGATCGATCAAGCCAAGCGAATCACCCGCCAGCGCCAGGATGCCCTGTCCGAACTCGACCCGGCGCAGCGGGCCAGGCTGCGCGATCTGGCGCAATCGCTGATGATGCCGGGCTCGGGCAAGGACGGCGGATAGGCGGCGGCGGGGCGACGGAGCCGGCGATGCCCCGTGCGGGGCCGTGACCAGGAGAGGATTCGGAACCCGTGGCGTTCGCCCCATGCGGACAAAGGGTTTGCCTTCAATTTGCCACGGCGATAGGTTGAAGGGACGGCGCAAAGCGGCTTCGGCACGCGCACCGAACCTTCGGAGGAGCACGACGGGTGATAGGAAGCGCCATGGCCGACCAGGAATCCAAAGAGGGTATGGTGAGCGAAATCAATCGCCTGAAGCGGGAGATCGTGGGCCTTTTCGAGTACATGCAGCGGGTGCGCCAGGAAATCGCCGCGATCAACCGACCGGCCGACCAAGCGGATCATCTGTTCAGCATGGAGGATCAGCTCGACGCCATCGTCTCGGCGACCGAAAAGGCGACCGACACGATCATGGAATCGATCGAGAAGAACAACGAATTGGTCGAAAGGCTGCGCGCCAAGGTCGGCGACGACGCCGAGGCCCAGGCGTTGATCGATCAGATGGTCGACAACGGCATGGAGGTGTTCGAGGCCTGCTCGTTCCAGGACATCACCGGCCAGCGGATCAGCAAGGTCGTCAAGTCGATGAAGTACGTCGAGACCCGGGTCAACGCGATCATCGAGATCTGGGGGAAGAAGGCGGTCGAGACGACGCAGGTGAAGGCGGAAACGACGCGGCAGGGCGACCAGGCGCTGCTCAACGGGCCGCAGCTCGAGGGCGGCGGCATCAGCCAGCAGGAAATCGACAAACTGTTCGAGTGATTGGATGAAATCGTTCTCGTTTTTCCGACGCCTCGGCCTGTCCCTGGCGATTGCGGGGTCGGTCGTCCTCGCGGTGCCGGCGCTTGCCGCCGATCCGCTGGATACCCTTTTCATGGACCTCCGCGATGGCCGGGTGGTGATCGAGATGCGGCCCGATCTGGCGCCGCTGCATGTGGCGCGAATCCGCGAACTGGTCCGCCAGGGGTTCTACGACGGCCTCACCTTTCACCGGGTGATCCGTGGCTTCATGGCGCAGACAGGCGACCCGCGCGGCGACGGCAGCGGCGGCTCCGGCGTCAATCTGGCGGCCGAGTTCACCGATGCCCCGTTCCGGCGGGGCAGCGTCGGGATGGCCCGCTCGGACGATCCGGACAGCGCCGATTCCCAGTTCTTCATCTGCTTTGCGCGCGCCGCGCACCTGGATGGCCAATACACCGTCTGGGGCCAAGTGGTTTCGGGGATGGAATTCGTGGACAAGATCAAGAAGGGCGCCAGCCATCGCAAGGGCATGGTGCGCAATCCGGATCGAATCCTGCGTCTTCGCGTGGCCGCCGACGTCGCCGAATAGGGGTTTAGCGGTCGCTGTCGGGGTCGAGCGGTTCCGGCAGGTCCAACTCCGGCTCGCGGTCGCCGTCCGGTGTTTCGCGTTCGCCATAGGCCTGAAGGGCCGGCCGCGAGTCCAGCAGACCGGCCGCCTTCAGTTCCTCGATTCCCGGCAAGTCGGTGATCCGGTCGAGGCCGAAATGGTCGAGGAAACCGTCGGTGGTGCCCCAGGTGACCGGGCGGCCGGGAGTCTCGCGGCGTCCCTTGGGAGCGATCCAGCCCGCTTCCAGCAGCATGTCCAATGTCCCCTTGCTTAGCGAGACGCCCCGGATCTCCTCGATTTCGGCGCGTGTCACCGGCTGGTGGTAGGCAATGATGGCCAGGGTCTCGACGGCGGCCCGCGACGGTTTGCGCAGCACCTCGGTCTCGATCGCCAGGCGGCCGGCCAGGTCGGGCGCGGTGCGGAAGGCCCAGGTCTTGCCGGCCCGCACCAGATGCACGCCGCGCGTCCGGTACTGATCGCGCAGGGTGTCCAGCAGGCCGCGAAGATCGGTTCCGCGCGGCAACCGGGCGGCCAGGGCCTTTTCGGTCAATGGCTCGGCGGACGCGAAGATCACCGCCTCGAGCAGCCGCAATTCGTCGCTCGGTGCGTGCGCCATCTCAGGTGTCTCCGCCATCCGGGGCCGGGCGCAGCAGGACGTCGCCATAAACCTCGTTCTGCCGGATTTCCAGTATCCCCTCCCGGACCAGTTCCAGGCTGGCCACGAAGGTGGCGGCCAGCGCGGAGCGGCGCAGCAGCGGATCGGCCAGATCGTCGGGCAGGAAGGCGGACAGGGTCCGCCAGTCCGGGACATGGAGCCCGAGCAGGCCGCGCAGCCGCCGCAGAGCCGCCTCGACCGAATAGAGTTCGCTCGGCGAGATGTAAAGGGGGGCGCCGTCGTCGCGCCGCCGGGCGTGATCGGCATAGGCCTTGAGAAGGTCGTAAAGGGTAAGGTCGTAGACCGTCGTCGCCGAATCGCTCAGGCGTTCCGGGGCGCCGCGCGCGAACACCTCCCGGCCGAGCCGGGGGCGCGCCATAAGTCGCCCGCCGGCATCCTGCATGGCCTCCAGGCGCCGCAGTTGGAACTGCAGGGCGGCGGCCATTTCGTCGCCGCTGGGCGCCGCCTCGCCGGGCGGCGCCGGGAGCAACAGGCGCGACTTGAGAAAGGCCAGCCAGGCCGCCATCACCAGGTAGTCGGCGGCCAATTCCAGGTTGGCGCGCCGCACCCGGGACACCCAGCCAAGGTACTGCTCGGCCAGGTGCAGGATCGAGATGTGGATCAGGTCCACCTTCTGCTCGCGGGCCAGGGTCAGCAGGACGTCGAGCGGCCCCTCGAAACCGTCCAGGTCGAGCACCAGATCGGGAAGACCGGGCGTCGCCCGATGCCGGGTGCCACCCTCCTCGAAGTCCGATTCCCGCATGCCCGGCGTCGACCCCCGCGTGATCAGGTTGGAATTCCGGCCAGCAACGCAACCAGGGTCTGCATTAGGCTGGCCGGCAGCAGGACCAGCCAGCCGAACACGTTAAGGTTCAGATCGACCAGCCGCCCCACCATCGGCAGGATAAACAGACCGCCAAGCAGAATGAAGAGGCCGTAGGGTTCCAGCCGCGACAACGGCAGCGCGAGCGGGCGCGGCAGCAGGCCGACCGCGACCCGGCCACCGTCGAGCGGCGGCAGCGGCAGCAGGTTGAAGGCGCACAGCAGCAGGTTGATGGTCACCGAGTTGACGAGGTTGTGATAGGTCCACGGGGCGACCGAGGCCGGGAGCAGAAACAGCAGGTGCATGCACAGCGCCGAGGCCCAGGCGAGCAGGAAGTTGGTCGCCGGCCCGGCCGCCGCGACGAGCACCATGTCGCGTTTCGGGTGTCGCAGATTGTGGAAATTCACTGGCACCGGCTTGGCGAATCCGAACATCAGGCGGCCGCCCGAGGCGAACAGCATCAGGGCGGGCACGATGACGGTTCCGAACAGGTCGATATGGCGGAACGGGTTGAAGGTCACGCGGCCGAGTCGCCGGGCGGTGTCGTCGCCGAGCTTCCAGGCCACCCAGCCGTGCGCCGCCTCGTGCAGGGTGATCGCCAGCAGGACCGGCAGGGTCCAAACGGACACGGTGCGCAGCAGGTCTTCCATCGGGGTGGGATCTCCCGTTCAGCCGAGCAGGGATTCGCGCCGCGCGCGCGCCGCCTCGGGATCGAAATCAAGGGGTGGCGGCGGCACGGCGGCGGCCAGCCGGCGTTGCCCGTCGGCATCCACTGGCCGCGCTCCACGCGCCACGGCGGCCATTTCCGAGCGGTCGCCGTTGCAGTGGAGAACGATGTCGCAGCCGGCCGCCAGGGCGTCGCGGGCGCGCGTCGCGAAATCGCCGCCGAGCGCCCGCATGCCGATATCGTCGGTCAGCAGGACGCCGTCGACTCCCATGTGACCGCGAATCACCTCCGACACCAGCGTCGGCGACAGGGTGGCCGGACGGTCCGGGTCGATGGCGGTATAGACGGCATGGGCGGTCATCGCCCAGGGCATGCCGGCCAGCGCCCGGAACGGCGCGAAATCGGTTGCCTCCATGTCTTCCCACGGGGCGTCGATCACCGGCCGGAGTTGGTGGCTGTCGACCCGCGCCCGGCCGTGCCCCGGCAGGTGCTTGATCACCGGCAGCACGCCACCGTCGAGCAGTCCCCGGCAGACCGCGCGGCCAAGCGCGATGACCTGCGGCGGCGCATTCCCGTAAGCGCGGTCGCCGATCACCGGATCGGCTCCGGCCACCGGCAGGTCGAGCACCGGCGCGCAGTCGACCGTGATGCCGAGCCCCCGCAGATCGCGGGCGATCAGGCGGGCGTTCAGTTCGGCCGCCTCGATCGCCGCGTCCGGGTCGTGGATGAAGCGCTCGGCGAATCGGGCGGCCGCCGGATAGGTGGGCCAATGGGGCGGGCCGAGGCGGGCCACCCGGCCGCCTTCCTGATCGATCAGGACCGGCGCGTCGGCGCGGCCGACCGCCGCCCGCAGGTCGTCGACCAGCCGGCGCACCTGATCCGGCGTTTCCACGTTACGGGCGAACAGGATGAATCCCAGCGGGTCGGTCTCCCCGAAGAAGGCCCGCTCGTCGGCCGTCAGGACGGGTCCGGCGCAGCCGAGGATCGCCGCCAGGGGGTTACGGCTTGACAACCAGGCACCCCACCTTGCGCGCCTTCAGTTGCTCGCATAGGGCAACGGCGGCGGCGCGATCGGGCAGCGGGCCGCCGCGCACCCGGTAGTAGATTCCCTTGTCCTTCAGGTCGGCCCGCTCGACGCTCAGGTTCAGGCCGCCCAGCAGGTCGGGATGCTTGGTTTGCAGGCCTCGCCAGGCCTCGCGTGCCTTGGCTTCGTCGCGGAGCGCCGCCACCTGGACCCGGAACGCCTTATCCGCCGCCGACACCGGCGCCGAAGGCACGGGGGCCTCGGCCGCCGGCGGTTTGGGCGGCGGCGCGACGACCTCGGGCGCCGTTTTCGCGATCAGCGACTCCACCGATTGTGGTGCTTCCCGTGCCGGATCGGAGGGGGGCGCGGCGGGTGCCGTCGGCGCGTCGGCCCGCCGTTGCGGCGGCGGCATCGCGGCGGGCGGCGGCAGCGGCGCTTCCGGCGGCGGCAGCAGGCGCTCCACCCCGGGCCGCGGGCCGTTGTCGCCGACCCGGTTGTAGACCAGCTTGTCCTGGTTGGGCACCTCCAGGCCGCCCGGGTTTTCCGGGCGTTCCTTGTCCGGGCCCTCGGGCGCCCGAATCAGCGGCGTCTCGCCGGTCACCTGCACCCCGCCATGGGTCAGCGCGTACCACGCACCGCCGCCGATCAGCACCGCGCCGGCCGACAGCGCGATCAGCCGCGCGCGCCGTCGCCGCCGTTTCTCGATCATTTCCACGTCCGGCAGGTCGGGAATGGCTTCGTTGCGCCAATCGCGGTCGTGGCCCGGCTGACGCCGGCCGTCATGGTTCTCGATGATCTCCGCCATGTCAGCGCATCTCCTCAAGCGGCGTCACCCCCAGCACGTCCAGACCCGACGCGATCACCGTGGCGACTCCCTTGATCAGGGCCAGCCGGGCGAGGGTGAGCACCGGGTCGTCGGCGACGATGAACCGCAGTTCGGCATCCCGGTTGCCCTTGGTCCACAGGCCGTGGAACTGCGATGCCAGGTCGTGGAGATAGTAGGCCACCCGGTGCGGCTCATGGGCCAGGGCCGCCGATTCGACCACTCTCGGCCAGCCGGCGAGGGTGCGGATCAGGGCGATCTCGCCATCGCCGTCGAGCCGTCCGAGGTCGGAGCCGGACAGCGCCGACGCGGTCAGCGCCCGTGGGCCGAAGGTTTCGCTGGCATGGCGCAGCACCGAGCAGCAGCGGGCGTGGGCATACTGCACGTAGAAGACGGGATTGTCCTTCGACTGTTCCAGCACCTTGACCAGATCGAAGTCCAGGTGGGCGTCGTTCTTGCGGGTTAGCATGATGAAGCGGACCACGTCCTTGCCGACCTGGTCGATCACCTCGCGCAGGGTGACGAAGGTGCCGGCCCGCTTGGACATCTTCACCGGCGCGCCATCGCGGAGCAGGTTGACCATCTGGCACAGCTTGACGTCGAGGCTGCCGCGCCCGCCGGTCAGCGCCCGGACGGCGGCCTGCATGCGCTTCACGTAGCCCCCGTGGTCGGCCCCCCAGACGTCGATCATGACCTCGAACCCGCGCCGGAACTTGTCGTGGTGATAGGCCATGTCGGTCGCGAGGTAGGTCCAGGCGCCGTCGGATTTTTTCAAGGGCCTGTCCACGTCGTCGCCGAACGCGCTGGCCTTGAACAGGTAGAGGGGCACCGGTTCCCAGTCGTCGGGCGTCTTGCCTTTCGGCGGTTCCAGAACGCCCTCGTAGGCCAGGCCTTCCCGGTCGAGAAAATCGCAGGCCCTGTCGACCGCTCCGGCCTCGACCAGGCCGCGCTCGGAGGTGAAGCGGTCGAACGCGATGCCGAGCGCCGTCAGGTCGTCGCGGATCAGCGCCATCATGCCGTCGACCGCGTGGGATCGCAGCAACGCCCGCCGCTCGGCCGGGTCGAGTTCGGTCAGGCCGTGTCCGTGCTCGGCGGCCAGCGCGGCGCCGAGCGGCACCAGGTAGTCGCCCGGATAGAGCCCGTCCGGCATCTCGCCCGGGGCGTCGCCAAGCGCCTCCCGATAGCGGAAATAGACCGAGTCGGCGAGCGCCTCCACCTGCGCCCCGGCGTCGTTGATGTAGTATTCGCGGGTGACGTCGAACCCGGCCTTTTTCATCAGGCTGGCCAGGGCGTCGCCGAGCACCGCGCCGCGTCCGTGCCCCACGTGCATCGGACCGGTGGGGTTGGCCGACACGAATTCCACGTTGACGCGGACTCCCTGGCCGATGGGCGACTCGCCGTAGACCGGCCCGGCCTTGAGCAGCTCGCGCAGGCGGTCGCGCCAGAAGCGGTCGGTCAGCCGCAGGTTGATGAATCCGGGGCCGGCGATTTCGGCCGCCAGGACTTCCCCAAGCTCGCCCAGCCGGGCGGCCAACGGCTCGGCCACGTCGCGCGGCTTCATGCCGGCCGGCTTGGCGAGCACCAGCGCGGCGTTGGTGCTGACGTCGCCGTGCGACGGATCGCGCGGCGGCTCGACGGCGATCCGATCGCGTTCCAGGCCGTCGGGCAAGACGCCCTCGGAGGCCATCTGGTCGATCGTGACGCCGAGTTTGTCCTCGAAGGTGCGGAACAGGTTCATGAGGTGCGGGCCCGTACATCGAACAATGTGTGATGCTCGTCCAGCGCCGCGCGATCGGTCATCGCGGCGATGTAGTCGACCGCCACCCGCGCGGTGGTCGCCTTGCCCGCCGCTCCGGCCCGGTGCTGCCAGTCGGTCGGCAGACAGTTGGGCTCGTCCAGGAACAGGGCGAACAATTCGCGGACCACCCGGCGCGCCTTGCTGGCCATCCGGTTGACTTTGTAATGCCGGTACATGTGATCGAAAAGGAACTTCTTGAGCGCCTTGTCGTTGGCCGTCATGGTTTCCGAGAACGCCGCCACCGGTCCGTCCAGGTCGCGGACGTCATCCGGATGGCGGGCGCCGGACTCGGCGATCCGGCGCTCGGTCTCGGCCAGCAGGTCGTCGACCATCAGGCCGATCAGCCGGCGCACCGATTCGTGTATCTTGCGCGACCAGTCGATGCCCGGATACCGCGCCTCGACCTCGGCGAACACCGGGCCGACCAGTGGCACGTCGGCCAGATCCGCGATGCCGAACAGCCCGGCCCTGAGTCCGTCGTCGATGTCGTGGTTGTTGTAGGCGATGTCATCGGACAGCGCGGCCACCTGGGCCTCGGCGGAGGCATGGGTGTCGAGGCGCAGGTCGTGAATGTCCGAATAGGCCGCGATGGCGGCCGGCGGCGGCCCGGCGTGGCGCGCCCTGGGGCCGGTCAGCGGACCGTTGTGCTTGACGATGCCCTCCAGGGTCTCCCAGGTCAGGTTGAGACCGTCGAATTCGGCGTAGCGGGCTTCCAGCGCCGTGACCACCTTCAGCGACTGGGCATTGTGATCGAAGCCGCCGAATGGCCGCATCATGTCCTTGAGGGCATCCTCGCCCGCGTGGCCGAACGGCGGGTGCCCGAGGTCGTGGGCCAACGCCAGGGCCTCGCCCAGGTCCTCGTCCAGACCCAGGCAACGGCAAATGGAGCGGGTGATCTGCGAGACTTCGAGGCTGTGTGTGAGGCGGGTGCGGAAGAAGTCGCCCTCGTGGTTGACGAACACCTGGGTCTTGTATTCCAGGCGCCGGAACGCCGCCGAGTGGATGATGCGGTCGCGGTCGCGTTGAAAACAACTGCGGGTGCCGCTCTCCGGCTCCGGGAACAACCGCCCGCGACTTCGCGCCGGTTGGCAGGCGAACGGCGCGAGTTTGTGCAAAATTGGCATCGCGGCACCCTAGACGGATCACCCCACGAGGGCAACGTCTAGTGGATCGGATCCAACGCTTGGTACCCAAGCTTTGGATCGGTCGATCCACTAAGCTATTGATCTGGTGGTTCGATGCCAACGGATGGGACTCATC
>JANQIL010000089.1 GCA_028282245.1 Magnetospira sp. | reverse complement strand
ACCACACTAGAATCAGATTATTCCCTAGTGTCCTGATCGAATCCGAAGTTCGAAAACGCCCGCCAAATAATGCTCCGAACTTCGGATTCGGGACACTAGAACAGGACGCGCGGCCCGGCTCGACGTCTTCTCCACTCGGCGCTTTCGGTGGATTCTCGACGCCGCGCCAAGGTCGGCTACAGCGCGTCGCGCCCGGACTGGCCGGTCCGGATCCGCACCGCCTCCTTGAGGGCCACCACGAAGATCTTGCCGTCGCCGATCTTGCCGGTCTGGGCGCCCTTGGCGATGGCGTCGATGGTGCTTTCCAGGTGTTCGCCGGGCACCGCGATCTCCAGCTTCAGCTTCGGCACGAAGTGGATCTGGTATTCGGCGCCCCGATAGATCTCGGTCTGCCCCTTCTGGCGTCCGTAGCCGCGCACCTCGGTGACGGTGACGCCGCTGATCCCCAGATCGCGCAGGTTGTCCTGCACGGCGTCCAGCCGGTGCGGCTTGATGATGGCGATGATCAGTTTCATGCGCGGCATCCCCTGTTGGCGGTTGGTGGACACGGCTGGCGTCGCCACGGCGACGCCAGCCGCGCGGTCAGTCGAAGTCGTAGGCCCGCTCGCCGTACTCGACCACGTCCAGGCCCTCCACTTCCTCGGCCGGATCGACCCGCAATCCGAGCAGTAGCGCGAGCAGCTTCAGGATAAGGTAGCTTGCAATGGCCGACCACACCACCGCGATGGCGATTCCGGACGCCTGGGCGGTCAACTGATCGGCCACTCCGACCCCGTCGCCGAGCCCCAGGCCACCCAGCGACGGCAGGGCGAACACGGCGACCAGCAGCGAGCCCAGGATGCCCCCCACCCCATGCACCGCGAACACGTCCAGCGAATCGTCGATCCGCCAGGTAAACTTGATGGTGGTCACCGCCTTGTAGCAGATGGCGCCGCCGGCGATCCCGCAGACCAGCCCGCCGAGCGGCCCCACGAAACCGGACGCCGGGGTCACCGTGGCGAGGCCGGCGACCATGCCGGTGACCATGCCAACGAGGGTCGGCCGCTTGTGCTGCGCCCATTCGAGTCCCATCCAGGTGAGCGAGGCGGCGGCGGCCGAGAGGTGGGTGACGGCGATCGCCATGCCGGCCGCGCCGTCCGAGGCCAGGGCGCTGCCGCCGTTGAAGCCGAACCAGCCGACCCACAGCATCGCGGCGCCGGCCATGGTCAGAACCGGGCTGTGCGGCGGGTTGAGGGTGCTGGGGAATCCGTTGCGCGGGCCGATCACCAGGGCGGCCACCAGGGCGGCCACGCCGGCCGTCGCGTGCACCACGATGCCGCCCGCGAAATCCTTGACCCCGACCCCGAACATCTGGCCGAACAGGCCATCGTCGCTCATCATGCCGCCGCCCCAGATCCAGTGCACCGCCGGGGCGTAGACGATCAGCATCCAGAGGCCCGAAAAGGCGATCATGGTCGAGAACTTGATGCGCTCCACGAAGGCACCGAGGATCAACGCCGGAGTGATGATCGCGAAGGTCATCTGAAAGATCACGAACACGATTTCCGGCAACGGGCCACTCGCCGTGTCGACGTCGATCCCGGCCAGGAACAGCTTGTCCAGGTCGCCGACGATACCGCCGCCGACCTCGCCGAACGCCAGACTATAGCCGGCCACGATCCACAGCACCGAGGACACGCAGGCGACGGTGAAGCAGTGCATCAGCACGCTCAGGGTGTTGCGGGCCCGCACCAGACCGGCATAGAACAGCGCCAGGCCAGGCAGGGTCATGAACAGAACAAGGGCGGTGGCGGTGATGATCCAGGCGGTGTGGCCGCTGTCGATCCCGTCGGCCGCCCGGGCCAGGGTCGGCGCGGCCAAGCCCGCGGCCAGCGCCGCCGTGCCCGCGGCGACGCGCATGAAACGTTGCATCGGTCGTGTTCCTTTCTTCGTGCTCCCCAAGGACGGGCCCGACGGGCTCTCCATCCCGGACGGTGCCGGGAGCCGGCCGCCGCCCGGGGGGTCTAAGCAAGTTTCTTGCCAAGCCGGTTGCCGGTCACGAACACGCGACATATCGGGTTATCGCGCCGTCGCCGTCGGGTCGGACTTCCGACAAGCGATCAAAATTTATGCAAGGCGGCGCCTAAAAAATGACCATGAATCTGGAGTGGGTCGGCGCCTCGCCGCCCGATGCGTCCGCGAAAACGAAACGTGCGGACGCAATCCAACCCGAGCATCAAGTCCGGCGGGAGTTATCAGGATTGTTCTTGAACGTGGCTTCCGCCCGAATTGAGGATTTTAATAATATATCTTAAAAGTTTAAACAATGGCGGCACGAAAGATACTAAAAACACGACATACATCTTGAAATTGATGGCGTAATACTTAATGGAGCGCACCGCTGATTTTCTTGCCTGTGCACGATCCCCAAAAATCAACGCGGACATCGAATGCTCGAACCAAAGGCTGGATATTTTTTTGGATAGTCTTTTATTAAATTCCTTGCCTTTATTTTTTACGGAGTCAGAATTGTTTTTTATGTGGTTTTCCAAAAATATGGCTCTATAATTATTTTTTCTGAATTTTTTGGTCGCACTCTTTCTGTTTGTCCTATACAAAGAGAGCTTATTTTTTAAGTAAACGAATTTATATTTCAATGAAAGTCTTACCCAATAATCTTGATCCTGTCCAATAACGAAGTAAGGATCAAAATCGCCAATTGCGTCGATTGCTTGCTTCGATATAATTGCCGTGCCTGTCCAATAACTGGTGTGCAAAAGAATATCCGGAAAAACCCAACCACTCAATGAGTCGTCGCAAACCGGCTTTTCCTTTTTCGGGCTTGCGAATTGACCCGGGTCCGGAAATTCTCCATCCAAATTTTCTTCCCATACATGGAATCCGGAAAAACATACACAGGGTTCTTTATCTTTAATGAACTCTAATTGCGTTGATATTCTATTGGGCAGCCAATAGTCGTCCGCATCCAGAAACGCGATAAAACTCCCTTGCGCGGCCTCGATTCCGGTATTTCTGGCATTCGAGACACCCTGATTTTCTTGCGAAATAAGCCGAACCCGGCTGCCGAAGGACCGTATGACGTCTTCCGACGAATCCCCGGATCCGTCGTTAACGACAATAACCTCGATATTACCGTAGTCTTGCGCCAGAACGGAATCAATTGCCTCGCCGATATACAACTCATTATTGTAGCAGGGAATCACAACCGAAACCAAGGGCTCGTGTCGGGGAGTATCTGGCATCATTAATGACCTCTACATGCCCGCGGTGAATCTAGTGGATCGGATCCAACGCTTGGTACCCAAGCTTTGGATCGGTCGATCCACTAAGCTATTGATCTGGTGGTTCGATGCCAACGGATGGGACTCATC
>JANQIL010000088.1 GCA_028282245.1 Magnetospira sp. | reverse complement strand
ACCACACTAGAATCAGATTATTCCCTAGTGTCCTGATCGAATCCGAAGTTCGAAAACGCCCGCCAAATAATGCTCCGAACTTCGGATTCGGGACACTAGGAAAAGGCCGCGCGCAGGGGATCAAGCATGGCGCGGTCGGTCATGTCCATGCTCAGCGGGGTGATCGCCACCGCGCCCCGGAACACCGCCTCGAGGTCGGTGCCCTTGGTGAACCGGTCCTCGGTCCGCTGGGCGCCGATCCAGTAGTATTCCATGCCTCGCGGGTCGATGCCGACCTGAATCGCGTCACCGATCTTGCGCCGCCCCTCCACGGTGACCTCGATCCCGCTCACCGCCTCCGCCGCCACGTCCGGGAAATTGATGCTGATCAGGCCGTTGCGCGGCCAGTCCAGCGACACCACGCGGCGGATCACCGTCGGAGCATGGCGCTCGGCGGTGTCCCAGCGGACGATGCCGCGATCCTCGGTATGCAGGCTGAGGGCAATCGACGGAATGCCCAGCAGGGTCCCCTCCATGGCCGCCGCGATGGTCCCCGAATACGTGATGTCCTCGCCCAGGTTGGCGCCACGGTTGATCCCCGACAGCACCAGGTCGGGGCGGGCATCCCTCATGAGATGCTTGACAGACAGCATCACGCAGTCGGTGGGGGTGCCGTCGACCGCGAAGCGGCGCCGATCGATCTCGCGGATACGCAACGGCCGGCGCAGGGTCAGCGAATGTCCGGCCCCACTCTGCTCGTGTTCCGGCGCCACCACCCAGACCTCCGGCGCCAGCGACCTCGCGACGCGCTCCAGCACCGCCAGGCCGTCGGCCCCGATGCCGTCGTCGTTGGTGATCAGGATCCGGGCGGTGGTCAGGTCAAGCATCTGGAACAAGGGCGTCCAGGCCACCCATGTAGGGGCGCAGCGCCTCGGGCACCGCGACCGACCCGTCGGCCCGCTGGAAGTTTTCGAGGATCGCCACCAGGGTCCGGCCAACCGCCAGCCCGGAGCCGTTCAGGGTGTGCGCGAAGCGGGTCTTCTTGTCGCCCTCGGAGCGGAAGCGGGCGTTCATGCGGTGGGCCTGGAAATCACCGCAGTTGGAGCACGACGAGATTTCCCGGTAGCGGTCCTGGCTCGGCAGCCAGACCTCCAGATCAAAGGTCTTGCGGGCCGCGAACCCCATGTCGCCGCTACACAGGAGCACCCGACGGTAGGGCAGGCCCAAGCGCTCCAGCACCGTTTCGGCGGCCCGCGTCATGCGCTCCAGCTCGCCGTCGGAGTCCTCGGGGCGGGTGACGCAGACCATCTCCACCTTGGTGAACTGGTGCTGGCGGATCATCCCCCGGGTGTCCTTGCCGGCCGCCCCGGCCTCGGAGCGGAAGCACCAGGTCATGGCGGCGTAGCGGCGCGGCAAGGTGGCACCGTCGACGATCTCCCCGGCCACGATGTTGGTCAGCGGCACCTCGGCGGTGGGGATCAGCCAGCGGCCGTCGGTGGTCCTGAACTGGTCCTCGGCGAACTTGGGCAACTGCCCGGTGCCGAACAGGGCCGCGTCGCGGACCAGGGCCGGCGGGTTGATCTCGGTGAACCCGAACTCGCGGGTATGCAGGTCGAGCATGAAGCCGGCCAGCGCCCGCTCCAGGCGGGCCAGCGCCCCGGACAGCAGCACGAACCGCGCCCCGGACAGTCTGGCCGCCGTCTCGAAATCCATCATGCCCAGGCGCTCGCCGACCGCCACGTGATCGGCGACCGGGAAATCGAAGGTCGGCGGCGTGCCCCAGCGGTGGATTTCCACGTTGGACTCCTCGTCCGGACCCTCGGGCACGTCGTCGGCCGGCAGGTTGGGAAGCTCCGACAGCGCCGCGCCGAGCGCGGCCTCGGCCGCCGTCGCCTCGCCTTCCAGCGCCGCCTGGGCGTCCTTCGACCGGGCAACCTCGGCCATGATATCCGCCGCGTCGCCGCCCTCGCGCTTGATCCGTCCGATTTCCTTCGACAGCGCGTTGCGCGCGGCCTGCACCTCCTGCGCCTTGGTCTGCGCGGTCCGGCGCGCGTCGTCGAGGGCCAGCAGATCCCGGGCGCGCGCCGGAAGGCCGCGTTTCGCCAAGCCGCCGTCGAACGGGTCCGGGTTATCGCGAATCCACTTGATGTCGAACATCGGTTCACCACATCGGCGGCCCACCCCGGGGACCGCCGTCCATTGGCTGTTCAGATTGGGAGGAACGGATCGTTCCGGCCGCCGACCCTACCCCCTGGGCACCGATTGTCCAGCCTTTTCGGCGCCGCTCAGGGACGGGTGTGGCCGCGCCCCCGGACCATGTACTTGAAGGAGCAGAGCTGCTCCACGCCGACCGGACCACGGGCGTGCATCTTGCCGGTCGAGATGCCGATCTCCGCCCCCATCCCGAACTCGCCGCCGTCGGCGAACTGGGTCGAGGCGTTCAGCATCACGATGGCGGAGTCGATTTCGTTCAGGAACCGCGTCGCCGCCTCGTCGTTTTCGGTGACGATGCTGTCGGTATGCCGGGAGGAATGCCGGTTGATATGATCGATGGCGGCGCCCACCCCGTCGACCGCCTTCACCGACACGATGGCATCCAGATATTCGGTGTCCCAGTCGGCCTCGGTTGCCTCGGCGATCCGCGAATCCAGGGCCCGCACCGCGTCGTCGCCGCGCACCTCGCAGCCGGCCGCGAACAGGTCGTCGAGCAGGTCCGGCAGGTGGCTGTCGAGCACCGGGCGGTCGACCAGAATGGTCTCGGTGGCGCCGCAGATGCCGGTGCGCCGCATCTTGCCGTTGAAGGCCACGGCGCGTGCCGTCTCCGGGTCGGCGGCGCGGTCGATATAGGTATGGCAGATGCCGTCCAGATGCTTGAACAGGGGAATCCGGCTCTCGGCGGTGACCCGTTCGATCAGCCCCTTGCCGCCGCGCGGAACGATCACGTCGATGTGGTCCGACATGGTCAGCATGGCCCCCACCGCCGCGCGGTCGGTGGTCGGGATCATCTGGATCGCCGCCTCCGGCAGGCCGCCCGCCGCCACGCCCCGTCGCAGGCTGGCCAGAATGGCGCGCGAGGAGTTGAAGCTTTCCGAACCGCCACGCAGGATCGCCGCGTTGCCGGCCTTCAGGCACAGGGCGCCGGCGTCGGCGGTGACGTTGGGCCGGCTCTCGTAGATGATGCCGATCACCCCGAGCGGCACCCGAACACGGGCGATATCGAGTCCGTTGGGCCGCGTCCAGCGGGCCAGTTCGGCGCCCACCGGATCGGTCAGGTCGGCGATCTGCTCCAGGCCGGTCGCCATCGCCTCGATGCGTTTGTCGTCGAGCATCAGGCGGTCCAGCATCGCCCTGGACAGGCCCTTCTCCGCGCCGCCCGCCATGTCCAGGGCATTGGCCTCCTTGATCGCCGCCCGGTCGGCGCGCAACGCGTCGGCGGCCGCCCGCAGGGCCGCGTTCTTGGACTCCGTGTCGGCCAGGGCGAGCGACGCCGCCGCCCGTTTGGCGTCGGCGCCCAGGCGGGCCATCAGGGCGGGAATATCCCGCTGGGTTTCGATGTCCATTGCCGCAAGCCCTCGGTTCGATGCCGGCCTTGATCCGTTCGTGGGCGAGACTTAGCAGAACGGCGACCCCCCATAAAGCCCGAAGTCCCCGGAAGCTCAAACCACGCTGATGTAGCCCAGGCTCTCGATCTTGAGGATGATGTCCTGCGCCGCCTCGTCGGGCGACAGGGACGTGGTGTCGATCACCACCTCGGCGGCCTCGGGCACCTCGTAGGGATCGTCGATTCCCGTGAACCCCTTGATCTTGCCGGCCCGCGCCAGGGCATAGAGGCCCTTGCGGTCGCGCCGCTCGCAGACCTCGATGGGAGTCGCGACGTGAACCTCGATGAACCCGCCGCCCGAGGCCTCGACGGAGTCGCGGACCTTGCGCCGGGCCTCGGCGTAGGGAGCGATGGGCGCGCAGATGGCGATGCCGCCGTTCCTGGTGATCTCCGAGGCCACGAACCCGATGCGCAGGATATTGAGGTCGCGGTGCTCCTTGGAGAAGGTCAGCTCGGACGACAGGTTCTTGCGCACGATGTCGCCGTCCAGCAGGGTCACCCGGCGGTCGCCCCGCTCCAGAAACTTCTGCACCAGCGCCTTGGCGATGGTCGACTTGCCGGATCCGGACAGGCCGGTGAAGAACACCGTGAAGCCGCGCTTGCGCAACGGCCGGATGCTCCGCCGCTGCTCCTCCACCACCTCGGGAAAGGAAAACCATTCGGGGACGTCGCGATCGTGCAGAACGCGGCGCAGAAACTCGCCGTCGGAGATGCCGAGCACGGTGTCGCTCTCGCGCACCTCGTCGAGCGGCACGAAGGCGGCCCGTTCCTGGACGTAGACGTACTTGGGCGCGGCGACGATTCCGATGCCCAATTCCTCGGCATGGCGGATCGCCAGATCATGGGCGTCGCGGGCCCCATAGAAGGGCGTGTCGGCGGCCGGCTGGCGCGGGCTGCCGTGGTCCAGGCCGACGATGAAATGGGTGCAGCCGTAGTTGCGGCGCACGATGGCGTGCAGCAGGGCCTCGCGCGGGCCGGCATGGCGCGGCGCCAGGGGAACCAGACTGAGATCGGTGGTCTGCTCCGGAAAATGCTTGTAGGCGTGCTCGTGGCAGCGGACCCGCGAGAAATGCTCGGCGTCGCCGGTGTGGGTCTCCCAGACCGCCGGGTGCAGCAGGAGATGCGCCTCGATCGCCTTGGCGGAGCGGAAGGCGGTCTCCACGTGGGCCCGGTGCATGGGCCGCTCGACGTGGTAGCCGACCACCTTGCGCCAGCCCTTCTTCCTGAACCGGGCGCGCACCTCGTCGGGACGCTCGCGCAGGTACTTGAAGTCGTAATGCGCGGGCAGGCCGAGGCCGCGCAGGCGCCCCCCCACGCAGACCGGATGGCGTTCGTTGAGCAGGGCATCGACTCCCGGATGCGCGGAGTCGAAGGTGCCGAACACCTGCCTGGCCTCCCGTTCGCGGTCCGGGGTCCAGGCTTCCCCGACGTCGAGCACGGCAAGCGGCACCCCTTCGGGATCGCGCAGAACGATCGACGGATGGTCGCCGATCGCCGCCGCGAACCTGTCGGACACGTCGAGAACGATCGGCACCGGCCACAGGGTTCCGTCGGCCAGCCGCATGCCGTCCACCACCGCATCGTAATCGGCCCGGGTCATGAACCCGTCGAGCGGCGAATAGGCGCCGGTCAGCAGCAATTCCAGGTCGCTGGTCTGCCGTGGCGTGAGGTCCCAGGACGGGAAATGGGCCGCCTCGGTCTTCAGGGCCTCGGCGTCCTTGGCCGACAGCATCGGGTCTTTCAACGGCGTGGTCTGGGACATGCGCACTTTAATCCTCTGTTCGCGATCCGGATGGAGGGTCTCGGTCGGACCGACCACCGCCCTCGGGCGCGACCGCCAATACGGCCGGCACCCCCGGCGATCGGCTCCTGCCGCGTATGGGGAGTCCCCCGGAACCGGGCGAGCCGGGTCGGGAGCGGGCCTCGCGCCGGTCTGCGGTCCTGGCGGGAACAACGCCAATTCAAGGCGTCCTTGTCGACCATGCGGGCGTGGTTTGCAATCTCCGACTTGGCGCCGAGGCCGACAGACACAATCACCGGAACGCGGGATCGACCTGGATCTAGGACTAAATACCTGGGCCGGATGATCGCCTGTCCGGAAGAAATCGCCTATCATTGGGGAATTCATCGACTCCGTCGTGATCGAGGCGCCCAGTCCGCCGCCCGCCAAGATCGGCCACGGCGATTATCCGAAGCGGCTCATCGGCGTCCAACCTCGCAAACCCCGGGCATTCCCCATGCCGAGCATCAAGAAATCCTATACCGTCCCATGCGCCTCGGCCTTTCGCGACGCCGCCCTGGCGCTCGCCGAGCGGCGCGGCGTCAACGTGGGGGACCTCGCCCGCTCGGTGCTGCTGGCGCTGCCCGCCCAGGTGGTGCGCGCCTACCCCGATCCAGGCGAGCCTCGGCCCGGCGATCGCGAGACGGTGACCCTGAAGTCCGGCCCGTCTCAAGGCCGCCCGTGGCGCCGCAAGCCGCGTCTACAGGTGCGGATGACCGAAGGCTGCGAGGTGCCGATGCTGCGCCGGGCGCTGGCCATCGCGCTCGCCCTCGACGCCGGCAAGGTGGAGGTCCGCCTGGAAGGCGAGGGCGCCGCGCCACCGCCGCGAGGGGGGCCGCCGCCGGAGATGATCGAGGAAATGGAGCGTCTGAAGGCGATGGTCGCCGCGCTGGCCTTCGACCCGCTGGCCGACGGCGTGCGGAGTCGCGCCGAGGCCCTGCACGTGCTGGGGTTTCCGCCCAACGCGCGGCCGGACCGCCGAGAACTGAACGCCCGCTTCCGCATGATGGCGACCATCCATCATCCGGACGGCACCTACGGCAGCCATGACCGGATGGCGCAGATCAACGAGGCGATGGACTATCTGCGGCGCCATCTTTCGTCATGACCCGCCGGGTCCATCGAACGCCGAAAGAATATCCTCTTGAATGTCGCGCGGAACCCCCTGGGCGTCGAGGGCACGTCGCACGTCCCGTTTACTGATGGTGGTGTCGCGCGCCAGCTCGCGCGCCTGGTCCACGGTCAGGTTCTTGATTTTCAAAAGACCCTCGTAGGTGAGGACGATTTTCTTGCGCGCTCCGGGAGCCGCCGCGATCCGCTCGGCCGACGTCACTCCGAGGCTGTCGAGACGGCCGCGCGCCACCTGCCGGCAGCCCCGGGCCCACTCCAGTTCGCGCCGCTGCCGCTCGATGTTGCGCTTGTAGCCGACCGCCTGCAATTCGAACGCCCGCATGTTGTCGGCCAGCATCTCCCGGGCGCGGGCCGGCGAATAGCCCAGCTCGCGCGCCCGTTCCAGAACCAGTGCCCGGAACTGGCCGCGCCCGGACCGGTTCTCGGTCAGAAACTGCCGCGAGTGCTCCAGATTGCTGTTGCCGGCCTTGATCAGGCCCTCCATGCCATAGAACGCCCGCAGCCAGAACGCCCGGGGATCGATCATCGCGGCGAGCTTGTCGTAGGGATCGTGCGGCTTGCAGTTGGCGTCCAAATTGGCGGAGAACGAATCGGTCGGCGGGCGCGGGCCGCACGCGGCGGCCAGCAGCAACGGCAGCACAAGCAACGGACGCCAGGCGCGGTGGGAACCCGGTTTCATGACTTAGTTGTATCTCCGGCGGTGGAGGAATGAAAGTCCCGGCAAGGATTGGCGGCGCGGCGCCATCGTGCATGACGCTCCAAGGCGCCGGATTTCCAGGTTGTCCTTTGCTTTTCGTTTTTGTAAGGTCCGCGAGCCGCTTCGCTATCTTGTATCGCTCGGGTCTGCGGGCGATCCGGCGGCGACGGGGCGCGATGGGAGGGCGATCCTTTCGCGGCATTGGGCGCGCGCGGAACATCCGACCGATGGCAACGCCCCTCGCGGGGCTCTTCGAGGGAGACGATCGGGGCATGGATATCCGGCTGCACAAGGGCGACCTTCCGGCAGACGTGACGTTCGGCGACAGCATTGCCATAGACACCGAGACCATGGGCCTGAACCCGCACCGCGACCGACTCTGCCTGGTTCAGCTCTCGGCCGGCGACGGGATCTGCCACATGGTTCATTTTCCGCCCGGCGCCCCCTACGACGCGCCCAATCTCAAGACCCTGCTGGGCGACCACGCGATCACCAAGATCTTCCATTTCGCGCGCTTCGACGTGGCCATCCTTTTCAAAACGCTCGGCGTGATCTGCCGTCCGGTCTATTGCACCAAGGTGGCCTCGAAGCTGGCCCGCACCAATTCGGAACGTCATGGCCTGAAGGAGTTGTGCGGCAGCCTGCTCGGCATCGAACTGTCGAAGGAGCAGCAGCAATCCGACTGGGGCGGCCTCACCCTGTCGGAGCAGCAACTCGCCTATGCCGCCCACGACGTTCTATACCTGCACCGCCTGCGGACGGTGCTCGACCGCCTGCTGGAGCGCGACGGACGGACCGAGATCGCGCGGGGCTGTTTCGACTTCCTCCCGACGCGCGGCCTGCTCGACCTCGGGGGTTGGACCGACCCCGATGTGCTGGACCATTGACGGCCGTTTGGCACGCTTCTTGAATATTCTTCCGTTGGCCAGTACACTGCCTGGAAACACGGATGGTTTCAGGCGTTTTCCGATCGGCGAGACCAGGAGATCATGACGCGTCCCGTTCCCGTACCAGTCTCGTTGCCGCCGGCGGCCGAATCCAGCGATCTCGCGGCGGCCCGCCACCTCCTCGACCGCGCGATCGCCGGCTTGCGCTCACTCTCCGACTCCCTGGACTCGTCGTTCGAGGAGGCGGTCTCGCGGCTGACCGCGACGTCCGGCCGCGTGGTGGTCAGCGGCATGGGCAAGAGCGGCCACGTGGGCGGCAAGATCGCCGCCACCCTCGCCTCCACCGGCACCCCGGCGCAGTTCGTCCATCCGGCCGAGGCGAGCCACGGCGACCTCGGGATGATCGTCCCGGGCGACGCGGTGCTGGCCCTGTCCAACTCCGGCGAAACCCCGGAACTGGCCGATCTCGTGGCCCACACGCGGCGTTTCCGGATCACCCTCATCGCGGTAACCGGGCGGGCCGGCAGTTCGCTCGCCGAGGCGGCCGACGTGGCCCTCGTTCTTCCGCTGCTTGACGAGGCCTGCCCGCTCGGCCTCGCGCCGACCACCTCGACCACCGTGATGATGGCGCTCGGCGATGCCCTGGCGGTCACTCTGTTGCAGCGGCGCGGCTTCTCGGCCGATGAATTCCGGCAGTTGCACCCGGGCGGCAAACTTGGGGCGCGACTGCTGCGGGTTGCCGACCTGATGCACGGCGGCAGTGAACTGCCGCTGGCGCCGGAGGGCGTCGACATGGCGGAGGCGCTCCTGGAGATGACCGCCAAGCGGTTTGGCTGCCTGGGTGTCGTCGACGTCGCCGGACGGCTGGCCGGGATCGTCACCGACGGCGACCTGCGGCGCCACATGGGACCGGATCTGATGGCGCGGCGGATCGAGCGGGTCATGACCCCCGGCCCGGTCACCATCCGGCCGCAGGCCCTGGCCAGCGAGGCGCTGAGCGAAATGAACGGGCGCAAGATCACCAATCTGTTCGTGGTCGACGGCGACCGGCGGCCGGTCGGCATCCTGCATATCCACGACTGCCTGCGGGCGGGCGTGGCCTGAGCGATGCGGGGCGCCACCATGGCCGCGCCACCGCCACTCCGATCCCCGGACAACGCCAGGGCGCGCCTGGAGGTGCCGCCCGCCGCCCGGGCGCGCCGCTGGCGCCGCCTGACCCGCTATTCGCGGATGGTGCAGGTGCTCAAGGTGCTGCTGCCGGTGATCGCCCTTCTGCTGCTGATCCTGATCGCCCTGTGGCCGCACATCCGGCCGCAGGACGACCGTTTCCGAATCGGCATCGCGTCGCTGGGCGACCGCGACGCCGGGCAGCTCGGCATGGTCAACCCGCGCTACCTGGGCACCGACGACATCGGGCGTCCGTATACCGTATCGGCCGACTTGGCGCGCAGCGACACCCCGGACGCCGCCAGGGTGGAACTGGAAATGCCGAAGGCCGACATCGTGCTGGAGGATGGCTCATGGCTGGTGGTGACCGCCAACAACGGGCTTTACGTCCAGGAGTCGCGGACCCTCGACCTCGCCGGATCGGTCAACCTGTTTCACGATTCCGGCTACGAGTTTCGAACCGCCTCGGTCGACGTCGATCTGGCCGACAACGTGGCGGTCGGCCGCCAGCCGGTGGAGGGCCAGGGTCCGTTCGGCAACCTCGCGGCGGAAGGGTTCGAAATCCGCGATCGCGGACGCACCATCCTGCTGACCGGCAAGGCGCGGCTGATGATCTATCCCGAGACACCGGAGGCGTCCCGATGAGCGGTCAATGGCGATGGAAAACCGTGCTCGCCGCCGCGTGGCTGGTCATCGCCCCGGTGTCGCCGGCCCTCGGCCAGGCGATGCACGGGTTCGGCGACGGCGACCGTCTGCCGCTGGAAGTGGAAGCCGACCACGGCATCGAATGGCAGCAGGACGCCCAAGTGTTCATCGCGCGCGGCAATGCGGTGGCGTCGCGCGGCGACACCCGTCTGCGGGCGGACCTTCTGAAGGCGTTCTATCGGCGCGGCGACGACGGCGCGACACGGATTTTCCAGATCGCCGCCGAGGGCGCGGTCCGCGTCTCGGCGCCCGACGGCACCGCGACCGGACAGCACGGCGTCTATTACGTGGACGAGGGGGTGGCGGTGCTCGGCGGCAATCAGGTTCGCCTCGTCTCGAAGCAGGACACCATCACCGCCGATCGGCAGATCGAGTACTGGGACCAGCGGCGAATGGCGGTGGCGCGCGGCAACGCGACGGCGGTGCGCGGCGACCGGCGACTGCGCGCCGACGTTCTGGTGGCGCACCTGCGCGGCGCCGGCGCCGACGCGCAGGTGCGGCGGGTCGACGCCTACGACGACATCCGGATCGTCACCGAACGCGACGAGATCACCGCCGATCGTGGCGTTTACCAGGTGGAAACCGGTATCGTGACACTGTCGGGAACGGTAACCTTGCGGCGTGGCCAGAATCGGCTGACCGGATGCGGCGCCACCGTGAACCTGAAAACCGGTGTCAGCCGCATGGAAAGCTGTGCCGGCGATGGCGCCACGGGTCGCGTGCGGGGCGTTCTGGCGCCCGAGGATCCGCGTCAATAGAAGGCACACAGGGCACATGATGATCGGACGAACAGGCAGGCGCGAGACTCCCACGGCCGCGCAAACACCCCGCACCGGCGACGGTGGGCGGCGCCGCGCCGATCCCCGGCTGGTCGCCGACAACCGGGGCCTGATGGCCAGCGACCTCGCGAAGCGCTTCAAGAAGCGCCCGGTGGTGCGCGGGGTGAGCCTGTCGATCCAGCGCGGCGAGGTGGTCGGCCTGCTGGGTCCGAACGGGGCCGGCAAGACCACCTGCTTCTACATGATCACCGGCCTGATCGCGCCCGACTTCGGCCGCGTCACCCTCGACGGTCAGGATCTCACCGAGCTGCCCATGTACCGGCGGGCCCGGCTCGGGGTCGGCTACCTGCCCCAGGAGGCGTCGATCTTCCGGGGCCTGACCGTGGAGGGCAACATCCGGGCCGTCCTGGAAACGGTGGAGAAATCGCGCGAGCGGCGCGAGACCCTTCTCGATTCCCTGCTCGCCGAGTTCTCGATCACCCATCTGCGGCGGACCCCCGCCCTGGCCCTTTCGGGCGGCGAGCGGCGGCGGGTCGAGATCGCCCGCGCCCTGGCCACGCGACCGCACTTCGTGCTGCTCGACGAACCGCTGGCCGGAATCGATCCGATCGCGGTCGGCGACATCCGCGATCTGGTGCGTCACCTGAAGGATCGCGGGATCGGGGTCCTGATCACGGATCACAACGTGCGTGAAACCCTCGACATCATCGACCGCGCCTACATCATTCACGACGGCATGGTCCTCATGGAGGGGACGCCGGCCGACATCGTGGGCAACCAGGATGTGCGCCGCGTCTATCTCGGTGAACGATTCAGCCTTTAAAAGAGACGGCGGCGGTGGCCGGGGGGGCGCGACTTGGCCCTGACGACCCGCATTGATCTGCGGCAGACCCAGACACTGGTCATGACGCCGCAGTTGCAGCAGGCCATCAAGCTGCTGCAGATGAACAACATCGAGTTGGACTCCTTCGTCGAGCAGGAACTGGAGCGCAATCCGCTGCTGGTCCGCGAGGAGCCGCCGGCCGACGGTCCGGAGGACGCGCCGCCGCCGCAATCGTCCGACGGGCTCGCGGCGGTGGATACGGTGGCCGGCGACGATCGCGTGGGGGAGTCGCGCGACGCCATGGACGTGGACGTGGACAACCAGTTCGCGGACTTCGGCAGCGACGCCGCGGGCACCGCGCCGGCCGGATCGGACACCGCCTTCGAGTCTTGGGGCGGCGGCGGCGCGACCGATTTCTCCGACCCCACCGGAGACCTGGAGCGCACCCTGGCGGAAACGGAAACGTTGCGCGACCATCTGGTCGCCCAGATCGCGTTCGACATCACCGACCCGGAGGACCGCCTGATCGCCTTTCGGATGCTCGACCACCTGGACGAGTGCGGCTATCTGGCAATCGATCCCCACGCCCTCGCCGACGCCCTGGGCTGCGGCGCGGACCGAGTCGAGGCGGTGCTGTCCAAGGTTCAGCAGTTCCATCCGGCGGGCATTTTCGCGCGCTCGCTGTCGGAATGCCTGGCCCTGCAACTGCGGGAGCGCAACCGGCTCGATCCGGCGATGCAGGCCCTGCTCGACAATCTGGACATGCTGGCCCGGCGCGATACCCCGGGCCTGCTCGCGATCTGCGGGGTCGGCGCCGAGGACCTAGCCGAGATGGTGGCCGAAATCCGTGCCCTCGATCCCAAGCCGGCCCTCGCCTTCAACACCGAGAACCTGCAACCGGTGAGCCCCGACATTCTGATGCGGCCGGGCCCCGACGGCGGTTGGCTGCTCGAACTCAACTCCGACACCCTGCCCCGGGTGCTGGTCAACAACACCTATCACGCCGAGATCCTGGCCCTCGGCGCCGACCGGGAAACGCGGCGCTTCCTGTCGGAGAACCTGCATGCCGCCAATTGGCTGGTCAAGGCGCTGCACCAGCGGGCGACCACGGTCCTCAAGGTGGCATCGGAAATCGTGCGTCAGCAGCACGGTTTTTTCGCCCGCGGCGTGGGCGATCTGAAGCCGCTCATCCTGCGCGACATCGCCGAGGCCATCGAGATGCACGAGAGCACGATCAGCCGGGTGACGTCCAACAAGTTCATCGCCACGCCGCGCGGCCTGTTCGAGCTGAAGTATTTTTTCACGACGGCGATCGCCGCGGCCGACGGCGGATCGGCCCACTCCTCGGAAGCCGTTCGCCAGCGCATCAAGGCCCTGATCGACGCCGAGGAGCCGCGCCGCGTGCTATCGGACGACAAGATTGTGGAACTGCTTCGCAACGAGGGGATCGACATTGCCCGCCGAACGGTGGCAAAGTATCGGGAGGGGATGCGAATCCCGTCCTCGGTGCAGCGACGCCGCGACAAGAGGCTGACCCTGGGCGGGACCTGAGAAGCGGCCGTACAATGGACCGTTGACTTGGTCGGGGCCTGCCCCTAATGTCCCGATCCCTTGGCGGCCCTCGGGCCGAAGCGAACCCCCGGGCGCGGGCCGGAACGGTCGCGCGCGATGCGGTTGCGGCTCCGGGGACAGACAGAAACAGCTCCAAAGAACCCCAATGGACGTTACCGTCAAAGGAAAAAACATGGACGTGGGCGGTGCCTTGCGACTCCATGTTGTCGAGACGCTGAACGACGCGGTGAGCAAGTACTTCGATCGGGCCATCGATTCGAGCGTGGTGTTCTCGAAGGAAGGCCATCAGTTCCGCTGCGACCTGCAGGTCCACGCCGGACGCGGTCTGGTCGTCCAGGGGCTCAATCGCGGCGCCGACGCCTACGCCGCCTACGATGGCTCCCTGGAACGGGTCGACAAGCAACTGCGCCGTTACAAGCGCCGCCTGACCGATTACCACAAGGACATGCGCGAGGAGGCCCTGCTGACCGCGCAGCAATACGTGCTGGCGCCCGAGGACGATTCGGACGGCGAGTTGGCGCCCGAGGCGGCGCCGGTGATCATCGCCGAGACGGCGACCCGGATCGACAGCCTCACGGTCGGCCAGGCGGTGATGCGCATGGATTTGGCGGACCACAGCGTGGTCATGTTCCGCAACCGGGCGCATGGCGGCCTCAACGTGGTGTATCGACGGGCCGACGGCAACATCGGCTGGATCGATCCCGAAGGTTCCGGCAAGTAGGGAGATCATGGCCATGGAACTCATGGACATTCTGAGTCCGGAAAGCGTCATCGCCGACCTCAAGGCGACCAGCAAGAAACAGGCGCTCCAGGAACTGTCCAAGCAGGCCGCCGGATTGATCGAGTTTCACGAGCGGGCGGTGTTCGACGTGCTGCTGGAGCGCGAGCGCCTGGGCACCACCGGGGTCGGCAACGGAATCGCCATTCCGCACGGCAAGCTGCCGGGCCTGGATCGCCTGCACGGCGTCTTCGCGCGCCTGGAAAAACCGATCGACTTCGACTCCATCGACGAACAGCCGGTCGACCTCATCTTCATGCTGCTGGCGCCCGAATCGGCCGGCGCCGACCACCTGAAGGCGTTGGCCCGGGTCTCCCGACTGCTGCGCGATTCCGGCATGTGCGAGAAGCTGCGCGGCACCAACCGCGCCGAGGCCCTGTACGCCCTGCTCAGCGATGCCGCCACCAGCCGCGCCGCCTGAGTCTCCACGCAACGACAAGGCTCTGGTGACGGTCCTGATCGGACCGCCGGATTATCGAAAAACCTGGGAGGACGTGGCGCGTCCGTCGTGGGACGCCTACGGGCGCCGACACGGTTACGACATCGTGGCCATCGACGGCTACCTGGACGCCTCGGAGCGCGGGCGCGGGCGTTCGCCCAATTGGCAGAAACTGCTGATCTTCGAGCACCCCCGGGTGGCCGACTACGCGCGCGTGGTCTGGGTCGACAGCGACGTGCTGATCAATCCCTATCAGGCCCCCTGCATCGTTTCCCGATGCCCGCCCGACAGGGTCGGCCTGGTGCCCACCCGGGCCTATGGCGAGCGGCTGCACCTCAAGCTGCGCATGGGCCGTTCCATCGAGGACGCAACGGCCGATACCTACCGCAGGGCGGGCCTGTCGGAGGATGTCAAGGACTGGGCCAACACCGGGGTGATGGCGCTGTCGCCGGCGCACGCCACGGTGCTGCGCCATGTCTACGACAGCTTCGAGGAAACCCCGCACACGGCCAAGGAGGAACTGCCCCTGTCGCACGTGCTGTTCGGACGCGACCTGGTGGCGCCGCTCGATCCACGGTTCAACTGGCCGTGGACCTACCGCATCGTCGAGCACTATCCGTTCCTGCTGTTCGATGAGTTCCGGACCGACTCCAAGGTCGCGGCGCTGTGCGTGAACGCCGCCTGGGCCAATGCATGGTTCCTGCACTTCACCAACGATCAACCGAGCACCCGCCACCACATGCGCCTCGTCGTCCAGGGGCCGAGGCAGCGTGATGCCTACACCGCCATCGCGCGGGCATTCGCAAGGTAGGACGGAGCCGAATCGCCGCTGCGGCGACGGTCTTGCGGCTCTTCCGGGAACGGACGTTCAACGGATGACGGACCCGGTGTAACGCGGCGCTTGAATCGGCAGTCGATCGCGCTTGAGTCCGCAGCAGGGCGCCGTCCCGCGCGGCCGCCGCGGAGCGGCGCGGCGGGGTGGGGCGCTCACCATGTTGGCCACGGCGGCGGGTGGCCCGGGCGGTGGCGGTCTTGGTCGTCGGCGTCACCGCACCCCGTGGAGGATTCGGAAGGTGGCGGCGATGTCCTCGCCGCCGGCGGGGCCGACGGTCATCACCGAGACGTCGAGGGCATGGGTCCCCGGCGCGGTGGCGCGCAGCCAGACCCGGGCCACCGGGCCGTGGCGGTCGTCGTCGGCGATGTCGTGGTGGACCACGGTCAGCCCGGCCGGCGGCGCCCCCATGGTGCCGTCGGCCAGGAGGGTGCCGAGCCGCAGCCCGGTAACGGCCGACGCGTCCTGCCCGCGCGCCGCCAGGCGGCGGGCGAGTCCGGTCGGGTACAGTTCGGTGTCGCCGGGGTTGGCGACGTGGCGATGCA
This sequence comes from Magnetospira sp., assembly GCA_028282245.1. Lineage (GTDB taxonomy): Bacteria > Pseudomonadota > Alphaproteobacteria > Rhodospirillales > Magnetospiraceae > JANQGL01. The sequence continues at coordinate 757 of JANQIL010000088.1, read as the reverse complement.
GGACGCGGGCGGTCATCGTCAGGCCACCGTCTCGCCGGACCACGACCAGACGACGCCGTCGCCGCCGTAGGCCGACGCCCCGGCCGACACCGCGCGCCGGAACCACACCGCCTTGTGGGCGCCCGGCGCCAGATCGCCGATCGCCGCCGTGTCGGTGGCCGAGAGCAGGCTCCAGACGACGCCGGCCGGCGCCGTGCCCTCGTCGGCCACCGCCGGCTCGGTGCCGCCGATCGCCGCCGTGCCGAGCCCGATGTCGACGTCGGTGCCGGGGCTCGGGGTGTCGGAATCGAGCGCCAGGGCGCAGCCCAGAAGCGTCAGGGTCGCGTGATCGTTGCGGATGTAGAGACAGCGGAACTCCACGTCGCCGGCGGCGGACTCGGCGCCGGAGACGTCGTCGAACAGGTTGTTGTCGACATCCGGCACGAAGGCGGTCGCCGAGATCGCGCCGCCGAGACTGGCGTTGGGGTCGGTATTGGCGGTGCCTCCGGAGAGGTACCATGTGATGTCGTTCGCGGTGATCGGCATGACGGGTCTCCTTGTGAATCAGGCAAAGGCGATCACGGGGCCGGGCGGCAGGTCCGCCACCTCGGGTCCGGGCGGCAGCGCGGCCCTCCCGGGCCCCGGCGGAAGCTCGGCCGTGGGGGCGACGCCGGCGATGGCCGGCATGCCGCCGACCGTCCAGACGGCGACCAGATGGCCGCCGACCGCGCCGATGGCACCCCAGCGCAGCGCGGCCGGGGCGCCGACGGCCGCGCGG
>JANQIL010000086.1 GCA_028282245.1 Magnetospira sp. | reverse complement strand
ACACTAGATAATAATCTGATTTTAGTGTGGTTTTGGAGTCGAGGTTCGCCATGGAGTTTGCCCCGAATAATGTCGCGAACCTCGAATCCACCACACTAGGACAGATCGATTTCCATGAAGTCCTGACAGACCACCACGCCACCCGGCCACACCGCCTGCGCCTCGGCCGCGATGCGGTCCATGGCGGCATCGTCGTGCGACGGATCGTGATGGAAGATACCGAGCCGCTTGGCTCCCGCCTGCCGGCACAGATACATGCCCTCGTTCCAGGTCGAATGGCCCCAACCGATCTTGGCCGGAAACTCCTCCTCGGTATAGGTGCAGTCGTAGATCACCAGATCGGCGCCCTCGATCAGGGACAGGATGTTCTGGTCGTGCTTGCCCGGCAGGTGCTCGGTGTCGGTGACGTAACAGACCGAGCGGCCATCGAACTCGATCCGATACGCGGTGGCGCCGCTCGGGTGGTTCAGCGGACAGGTCCGCACGACGACCCCGGCATGGATGTCCAGCGCGTCGCCGGCCTGGAAGTCCTCGAACTTGGGCCGCGCCTGCATCGCCGCCAGCGGCACCGGGAAGGTGGGATCCGCCATCTGGCGGGCGAACACGTGCTGAATGCCGCCCTGATCGCGCAGGTGACCCGCCAGCACATGATAGTCGCCGCTCGGAATGTAGGCCGGAGCGAAAAACGGAAACCCGTTGATATGGTCCCAGTGGGTGTGGGTCAGCAGGATATGGGCCGCGTTGAGGCCCCGCTTGAGGAATTCGGCGCCAAGCTGGCGAATGCCGGTTCCGGCGTCGAGGATCAGGACGCGCTCGCCGAGATCGATCTCGATGCAACTCGTATTGCCGCCATACCGGATGTGATCGGGCGACGGGCAGGCGATGCTGCCCCGGGTTCCCCAGAATTTGACGCGCATGACCATTCTTCCCGTGCTGTCCGTTCGGTCGTCCGGCCGGCATGCCCGAAACGGTCACGCGACCATGCCGACCACGCTCCCGAGAGCAAGGCCAAGGTCACGGTCGGCGCGGCCCCGGTTGACCGCCAGTTCCACCAGCCCAATCGAGTTTACATACCAGAACGGGGCGGCCGGCGGAACATCCGAGAACGTGCGGGCGAAACCGACCTCGCCTCCATCGACTCGCAGACGTGCCGCGCGATCGATCCGGTCGCCGCGCAGGCCCGTCATGACGTTGCCGTAGGCGTCGATGTAGACGACCGCCGCCAGATCGTCGGGTCCGGACGAGATCGGCGCCCCTCCGAGGGGTCGGGCGATGGCGTCCGGAATCCCGCCGCGCGCCAGACGGGCCGCCACCGGCGCGAACAGGTCGCGGCCGTGAAAACTCGTGCTGAGGCGCCGCGGCCGCCAAGTGATCTCCCACCACGCGGCGGAGGCCCCGGCGCGCCGCCCGACCAGTTCGAGCAGCCCGTTGTCCGGCCCCACGAACCAGCGCCGCCCGACGTTCAGGATCAGCGGCCGGCGGGCCGATCCGACTCCGGGATCGACGACGCACAGGAACACCGCGTCGTCCGGGCAGGTGTCGACCAGCGCCGCCAGGAGATGCGCGGCGGCACGCGGATCGAAGGCCGGCGCGTCGGCCATCAGGTCTATGGCGGGAAGTCCGGGGGCCTCGCGGGCCAGTACCGCCTTGACCTGACCGGTATAGGGTCCGGCCAGGCCAAAGTCGGTGAACAGCAGCAGCACCGGCGGCCGCCGGCTCAGGCGCCGGCCGGCTCCATCATCGCTTTCCGCAGCTTGTCGAACGCGCGGTTCTCAAGCTGGCGAACGCGTTCGCGACTGATTCCGTACTGACGCCCCAGGTCCTCCAGGGTGGCCGGCTCGTCGACCAGTCGGCGCTGCTCCAGGATGTGCCGCTCACGCTCCGGCAGGGTCGCAAGCGCCGTCCGCAGGCCGTCCCGGCGCTGTGTCCGTTCCTCGCGTTCGGCCACCAGGGCCTCCGGATTCGGCGTCTCGTCGGGCAGCATGTCCTGCATTTCGGCGTCGCCGTCCTCGCCGATCCCCACGTTGAGCGACGTATCGCGCGACGCCAGGCGACGGTTCATATTGACCACGTCGCCCTCGGAGATGTCGAAGGCCTCGGACAGCCGGCGCGCGTCCTCCGGCGACAGGTCGCCGCTGTCGACGATCCCCAGTTGCTTCTTGACCCGGCGCAGGCTGAAGAACAGCTTCTTCTGGGCCGCCAGCGTTCCGGTGCGGACCAGCGACCAGGATTGCAGGACGAACTCGGTCACCGAGGCGCGAATCCACCACATGGCATAGGTGGAGAGGCGGAATCCCTTCTCGGGGTCGAACTTGCGCACCGCCTTCATGAGGCCGATGGTGCCTTCCGAGACCAAATCCGCCACCGGCAGTCCATAGCCCTTGTATTCCATGGCGATCTTGGCGACCAGCCGAAGGTGGCTGGTAACCAGGCTGTGCGCCGCGTCCAGGTCGCCGTGGCGGGTCCAGCGCTGGGCCAGCATGTATTCCTCGTCGGCGCTGAGAAGCGGAAACTTCCAGATCTCGCGCAGGTAACGGTCGAAACCGCCTTCGGCCGTCACGATGGGCAGCGATTGTGCGGTCATGAGTGGAATCTCCCAGTCAGGCAAGCTTGAGAACGAGTCGCATCGGCGCGGGCCATGCGACGTCAATAGCGGCCAATTCGGGCGCCAATGTGGCGCCGCGCGGGCACCCTAACTTTTGGAGATCGCAATGAAGATCGACATCGGTCACATCCTCCTGTCTGAAGCAACATGACAATCCACCGCGCCGCATGGCGCGTTTACCGCCCGCCTTTCGGCCAAGCGAATAATCGGCCCCTAAAAGGGCGCCGGAACGATTGTTTCGAGTATAGGCGAAACCCGACCCGCGTCAAGGGTCATGGCATCGCGGTTCCTCAGTCCCAGGGGCTGACGGCGGACACCCCGTCGACCACCTCGGGCGTCGCGACGTCGGCGGCCAATGGCGCCGCCTTGTCATCCACCGACGAGAAATCGGGAATGACCGGAACGGTCTGAATTTCGCCGTTGACGATTTCCGAGCGCCGCTTCTGGGTATACATGCTGCGGATTGCCGCGTAGTAGTCGACCGAGGTTTTCTGAACCTTTTCCAACTCGGGGAGAACCTCGGCATAGCCGTGCACGCCGCCGGCATAGGTCACCGCGTCGCGGAATTCATCGGGCGCCACGTAGCGCCACGGGCTCGCGTAGGAATCGGCGAACCGGCCGCCCAGATCGCGCGGATACACCGGCCCCATGGTCGGCACCACCATGTAGAACAATTCGGGGAACCCCCAAACCGCCAGGGTCTGCCCGAAATCTTCCCTGCGGCCCTCGTAGCCCATGTCGGTGGCCGGATCCATCAGACCACCGACTCCGATGGTGGAATTGATGAGAAACCGGGCGAAGGTATCCTGCGCCTGATCGAAATCACCCTGCAGAATGGTGTTGAGGAAGTTGATCGGTTCGCGCAGGTTGGACAGGAAGTTGTCGACTCCCCCCTTCACCTCGTCGGGCGCCACGCCATAATATGGCGCCGCGAACGGCGTGACCACCAACAGCATCAGGTACTCGTTGACCCCGAACAATACCCGGTTGACCGGCTCCAGGGGATCCCACGGCTCGCCGGCCTCTTCCGCCACCGCCACCTGAATGGATTCGGGCACCGACTGGTCGGCCGTCGCCGCGACCGGCGCCGTCAGGGCCAGCGACAGTGCGCCAGCCGTCAGGGTGCTCGTCAACCGTCCCCGCATGGTCATGAAAGTCCCGCTTGATCTGTTGGCCCACCGGGCGCTATCGAGGCGCGCGCATGGCGCGACTCACGCCGTCTCTATCCTCCTTAGTATTGGAAACGAAAATGCGGTTCAACAGTCAAATCCGAAATCGCGTGACATTTCTGCAACCTGTTGCCGGAACACCACCATGCGCCCGATCACCAACCACCGCGACGATTCCATTCGCCGGGAAACCACTCTAGACTGCCCCACCGTGCCCTGTTTCGTCACCGCGCCAACGGAAGGTTCCCATGCCGCTGTTCCGCACTCTGGTTCTCGTCCTCGGCCTCGCCGCCCCGCTCGCGTCAAGTCCCGCCAGCGCCGAAAGCCCCGCCAGCGCCCGCGTTAGCGCGTTCCAGGAAACCCTGCTGTCGGTGATGCGTCAGGCCGCCATGCTGGGAGTCAGGGGCCGCCACGAGATTCTCACGCCGGCGCTGAAGGAAGCGTTCCACATACCCCTGATGGCCGAGGTGGCGACCGGCGACCATTGGGCCCAGGCGTCGCCGGAGACACGCGAGGAAATGGCCAAGGCCTTCCTGCGGATGAATGCCGCGACGGTGGCCACCCTGTTCGACGGCTACTCGGACGAATCGTTCCGGGTTACCGGCGAACACGAGGGACCGAACGGCATCGTCCTGGTCGAGACGCGCCTCGAGTCCCCCGACGGCGGAGGCCACGAGATCACCTATGCGGCCAAGGCGTTCGGCGAGAGCTGGCGGCTGGTGGACGTGATCGTGGACGGCGGCATCAGCGAGCTCTCGGTGCGTCGCTCGGAATACCATCAGACCCTGAAGACCGGAGGTCTGGACGCCCTGATCATCCTCTTGAACGACAAGGCGGCCGACCTGCTCGACCGCTGAGGTCACTCCCCTCGCGAACCATCACGCCAACAATTTCGGGACCGCGCCCATGATCCGCCGCTCCATCGCCTCGCTCGCCATCACCGTCATGCTCGCCGTCTCGGCGCCGTCGGCGCCGCGCGCCGGCGACTCCCCGACCGACCGAATCGACATGCTGCAGAACGCCCTGCTCGCCACCCTTAGGAACGCCGTGACCGAGGACATCGGCCAGCGGTTCGCCCGTCTCGAGGGGCCCGTGCACGCGGTCTATGATTTTCCGTTCATGACCCGGATCGCGATCGGCCGCCGCTGGCTCGACTACGACGTCCCGACCCGGGCCGCGCTTACCGAGGCCTTCGCCCGACTCAGCATCGCCACCTACGCCAGCCATTTCGATTCCTACGACGGCGAAATCTTCGAGATCCTGGGCACCCGCGACGGCCCCAAGGATACCCGATTGGTCGATACCCGAATCGTTGGCCGCGACGGCGGCGGAACCGACATCACCTACGTCCTGCGCCGGGCCGAGAACGAATCGTGGCGAATCGCCAACGTGATCCTGGATGGCGGGATCAGCGAACTGGCGGTGCGGCGCTCCGAGTACGCCGCGATCCTGGAGCGGGGTGGTCCCGACGCCCTGGTCGAGACCCTCGGCGCCAAGGCCGACGCCCTACTCGGCGACTAGTGGATCGGATCCAACGCTTGGTACCCAAGCTTTGGATCGGTCGATCCACTAACCTATTGATCTAGTGGTTTGATTCAGCCAACGGATGGGACTCATCCGTTGGCATCGAACCACTAGTGTCCCGAATCCGAAGTTCGGAGCATTGTTTGGCAGGCGTTTTCGAACTTCGGATTCGATAAGGACACTAGGGAATAATCTGATTCTAGTGTGGTTTTGGAGTCGAGGTTCGCCATGGAGTTTGCCCCGAATAATGTCGCGAACTTCGAATCCACCACACTAGCGCCTCGCGCGATGACACCCTCTTGCGCGATCTCCATCGCTGGACCAAAAAGGCAACTCGGAGACCGGCCTTGCAGGCCACCCCGAACACCGCGCCAAGCTGCGGCGCTCGGGTCATCAAGGGTTTGACATGGCATCGGCGCATCACCTTCTGTTCGATCTCATGCGGCGACCGCGCATTGCTGCGGAGTTGTCACTCCCGCAGTGGGACACGATCATTCGTCTCGCTCGTCGGGCCGACCTTCTGGCGCGCCTGGGTGCCTTGATCGAGGCGTCGGGGGGCTTGGACCGGGTCGCGGAACGGCCGCGTCGCCATCTGCTCAACGATCTGATTCTGGCCGACAAGCAGGCCCGCGACCTGCGATTCGAACTGGGCAAGATCCGCAAGGCTCTGGAGGGCACGGGAATCGAGCCGGTCCTCCTCAAGGGCGCCGCCTATCAGGCGGCGGGTTTGCCGGCCGCGCGCGGACGCAGGTACGCGGACATCGATTTCATGGTCGCCGAGGGCTCGATCGGCGAGGCCGAATCGGCGCTTGCCAAGGCGGGGTGGCTGACCGGCGACGTTCATCCCTACGATGACCGCTACTATCGAACCTGGATGCACCAGATTCCGCCGATCACCCACTTGCGGCGCGGCTCGACGCTGGATGTGCATCACACCATCCTGCCGCGAACGGCGCGTTCGGACGTCAACGCGGGGAAGTTGCTGGACACCGCGCGGCCGCTCGCCGACTGGCCCGGATACCGGGTCCTTTCGCCGCACGACATGGTATTGCACAGCGCCGCGCATCTGATCTCCGAGGGCGAGTTCGACCACGCGGTCCGCGATCTCTCGGATATGGACTTGCTGCTGCGTCATTTCGCGGCCGAGCCGGGGTTCTGGGAGGGGCTCGTCGCGCGGGCCCGGGAACTCGACCTCGCGCGGTTCCTGTACTACGCCCTGACCCATCTGGAGCATCTGTTCGCGACGCCGATTCCGGGCGACGTGCTGGAGAGCGCGCGCCGGGGGCGGCCGGGCCCGGTTGTCCGGCCGCTGATGGCGGTGTTGCTCGACCGCGCGTTCCGGCCGCCGCATCCGCTGTGCCGGGGATGGGGGTCGGGGGCGGCCCTGTTCGCCCTTTATATCCGCTCCCATCATCTGCGCATGCCGCCGCACCTCCTGATTCCCCATCTGCTGCGCAAGGCCCTGCGTCGTCCACCCAGGGACTCCGGCTAGTGGTTCGATGCCAACGGATGAGTCCCTTCCGTTGGCTGAATCGAACCACCAGATCAATAGCTTAGTGGATCGGTCGATCCACTAGGGGCGCCCGATCCGGTCCCGTTGAACGGCGGGCAATCCCTTGATTTTCAAGATACACGCGGCGCCTCCTCCACCGATGCCGGGCCGCGCGAACGGAACGTCCAGCGTTCGCGGTCGCCCGATACCCGTGGGTCTTCCCGTAAGAAACGAGAAAAAGAACCCGCGCTCGATCTTGAGGCGGGCCGTCAAATGGAATTCGCCGGAAGCGTCGACACCTTGCACCAAAAAAGATAAAATCGATGGATTATCGATTTTGGGGATATGGAGGGCTTCCGGATGCGTGGTGGAAACCGTTTCGCGGTGCGGGGAGTTGGCGTTCTCTTTGCTTGCCTTGTCATGGCCGGGCTTCTGGGTGACCGGGCAAGCGCCCAGGATGTCAGGGTCTTCATCGACACGCCGGTCGATGGATCATTCATCGAGTTGGGGCGTGGAGAAGGCATGCCGGCGCGGCGACCGGTCGCGGGCCACGTGGAAGGTGTCGACCCGGCCGTGCTCGCCCATGAGTCCCTCGTCGTGGAAATCCAGATCAGGACGGATCGGTGGTATCCGCAGGGATTCGCGAAGGTCGACGCGACGGGCGACTGGACGTTAAGGACCGCCCATTTCGGCGGCCTGGATCATGTCATACGGGCGGTTCTCATGGATCGTCAGCGAAACCCCCTGGCCAGCGCCGAGGTCACCGTCACGCTCGTTCAATAGCGATCCTCGAAACCGGAGCCTGTCCGGCGACGGGAAGCGGAGTCCGGCAATGTCCGATAACGGCGACCGACCATCCGGCGAACCCACGGCCTTGCGCGCGATACGCCTGCTGGTCGATCTCGTGCGCGCCGTCGCGTGGCCGGCGGTGGCGTTGTTCGTGCTGCTGATCTACGGGAACACGATCGTCGATATCCTGAGGACGCGCGAATTCGAGGTGCCGGGGATGGTGAAGGTCGGTCAGCAGGTTCGGTATCTCGAGGAGCAGGCAACGGACAGCCTCGAAGCCCTGCGAGCCGACCTGCGCGTCCTCGAGGATCGGATCGGCGACGACCGCGCGAATGGCCCCGATGAAGCCCAGGCCGCGAAAAGCGCCGATGTGGAAAAAATCCAGGATCGTCTCGATCGAACGATCAAGAACATTCGATCGGAGGCCGACCGCATCGTGACGCAAGCCACGGTTCAGGCGGCCGCCCGGTCCGGTTATCGGCTGCCCGATGCGGCGGACCCGTCGGCGCTGGCCCTGGCCCCGGCGGTGGAGGCCGCCAAGCGCCTGGAGATGGCCGGTTTCGAGTTTCTCGCCGATCGTCAGGTCGACAGGGCGATCGACGCCTTCGCGCGGGCCGAGGAGGCCTATCCGGGCTACCACAACGTCTACGAAATCCGGAAGCTTTTGGCGCGTGGTCGCGCGGCTCTGAAGGACCCGAAAGACGATGCGGCCTGGCGGGAGGTCAACCGCGCGATCCTGGAGAACTATTCCTGGGGCATGCCGCCGGGCATCAAGGCGCGCCTCAGGCGCTGATCCGATCGCCGCTCGTGAACCGGCCCGCGTGGCCCACGCCCAGCGCGGTCCCATTGCCCTTCAGCCGGGAAATCACGCGGCCCTAGTGTGGTGGATTCGAAGTTCGCGACATTATTCGGGGCAAATTCCATGGCGAACTTCGACTCCAAAACCACACTAGCAGTCTGTCGGATTTGGGCGGGCTCGGGTAGAATCGGTCTGTGGCTCAAGTCATCAGGATCGGGTGATGGCGAACTTCATCTCGGACGATCGGTCGCAAGCGTTTTTGTTGCCAGTGGACCTGCGGGAGTGGGTGC
>JANQIL010000149.1 GCA_028282245.1 Magnetospira sp. | reverse complement strand
GTGGCCCGGAAGCCGACCCCCATCTCGCGGGCGACGATCTGCGCCAAGGTGGTCTTGCCGAGCCCCGGCGGCCCGAACAGCAGCACATGGTCGAGCGCCTCGCCGCGCCCGCGCGCCGCGCGCACGAACACCCGCAGGTTCTCGCAGACCTGCCGCTGCCCGACGAAATCGTCCAGGGTCTGCGGACGAAAGGCCGCCTCGGCGCCATCCTCTGGCGACCGCTCGGCGGTCACGACGCGATCCTCGCCCATCCCCGCCTACCGTTTCTCGGCCGGGGCCAGTTCGCCGAGCCCGGCCTTGATCAAAGCCGCCACGTCGGCCCCGTCGCCGAGGCCTTGCGCCGCCCGACCAATCGCGCCCAGCGCATCCGACGGGGCGTAGCCCAGGTTGACGAGGGCCGAGACGGCCTCGCCCAGGGCACCCTCGGCCGGCGCGGCGGCGCGTGCCGGGATGTCCGGACGGGCCGCCGATCCAAGCGCCGCCGGCACCGCCCGGTCCTTCAGTTCGGAGAGCACCCGGGCGGCCAGCTTCGGCCCGACCCCGGGGGCGCGGGTCAGCGCCGCCCGGTCCTGCGCCGCGATGGCCCTAATCAACCGGTCGGTCGATAGCACGCCGAGGATCGCCAGGGCCGCCTTGCTGCCCACCCCCTGCACCGCCTGAAGCAGGCGGAACCAGTCGCGTTCCGCCGGCTCGGCGAATCCGTAGAGGTGGATGTGGTCCTCGCGCACGTGGGTTTCCACGAACAGGGTCACCTGGCCGCCCGCCGCCGGCAGCCCCGACAGAACGCGGGCCGGGCAGTAGACCAGATAACCGACCCCGCCCACGTCGATCACCGCCCAGTCATCGCCCACCGCGTCCAGCAGGCCGCGCAGCTTGGCGATCATCGGCCGACTCCCGCCGCCGCGACCCCGGGCGCCGGCCGCTGATGGGCATGGCAAATGGCGACCGCCAGGGCGTCGGCCGCGTCGGCGCCGCCGAACGCGGCCCCCGGCAGCAGGGCGCGGACCATCATCTGTATCTGCTCCTTGGCCGCGTGGCCGGTCCCCACGACGGTCTTCTTGACCTGGTTGGGGGTATACTCGAACACCGCCACGCCGTGCCGCGCCGGGATCAGCAGGGCGATGCCGCGCGCCTGACCGAGCTTCAGGGTGGAGGCGGGATTGCGGTTGACGAACGTCTCCTCGACCGCCGCCGCGTCGGGCGCGTGCTCGGCGACCACCGCGGTCAGCCCGTCGGCCAATTGGACCAAGCGCCCGGCCAGCGCCGCCGCCGGATCGGTGACCACCATTCCGGCGGCGACGAACCGCAGCCGGGGCCCCGAGGTGTCGACGACGCCCCAGCCGGTCCGCCTTAGGCCCGGGTCCAGTCCGAGAATGCGCATCGCCGCCGTCCTCCGGGGCCTCCTACTCGGTGCCCAGCTTCTCCATGATCTCCTCGGAGATGTCCATGTTGGTGAACACGTGCTGCACGTCGTCGAGGTCCTCCAGGGCGTCGATCAGCTTGAGCAGGCTGCGCGTCTTGTCCTCGTCCAGCTCGGTGGTGGTGAGCGGCTTCCAGTCCAGCTCGGCCCCCGACGGGTCTCCGAACGCCGCCGTCATGCCGTCGAGCACGGCATGCAGTTCGTCGGGCTCGCAGGACACCTCGTGGGTCTCGCCGGCGCTCTCGACATCGGACGCCCCGGCCTCCAGCGCCACCTCGAACACCGCGTCATGATCGGCCGCCGACGTCGGATAGGTGATCAAACCACGGCGCTCGAAGTTGAACGACACCGAGTTGGTCTCGCCCAGGCTGCCGCCCAGCTTGCTGAACGCCGCGCGGACGTCGGACGCGGTGCGGTTCTTGTTGTCGGTCAGCGCTTCCACGATGACCGCCACGCCGCCCGGGCCGTAGCCCTCGTAGCGCATCTCGAAATAGTCCTCGCCGTCGGTCTCGCCGGCGCCCTTCTTGATCGCCCGCTCGATGTTGTCCTTGGGCATGGACTGCGCCTTGGCCGCCGCGATGGCCGTTCTGAGGCGCGGGTTCATCGCCGGATCGGGCGCGCCGAGTTTCGCCGCGACGGTGATCTCGCGCGCCAGCTTGGCGAATTCGCGGGCCCGCTTCTTGTCCTGCGCGCCCTTGCGAAACATGATGTTCTTGAATTTGGAATGACCGGCCATGGATCGATGAGCCCCCAACAACGCCGTTTGCCGAAGACGGACGAACGTAACGTCCTCCGATCGCAGCAGGGTTACCGTTGATCGGGTAGCAACGCAATATGGCAATATCACGGCTTGCCCGGGCGCCGTGGCGTGGGCGGTCGCGCCCCGCGCGCCCACCTCCCCCGCCCGGGCGGTTCGGCCGCGACTCGGTCGGTGGGCGGAACCTTCAGGGCACCAGCAGGCGCAGGCGCACCGGCAGCGCGGTCACGCTGAGCGGCAGCGCGCCGAGCACGTCGCCGTCGGCCTGCACCGGCTCGCCGACCGGCCCCTCGACCGTGATCTCGCGCGCCGCGACCACGGCGACGTCGCGGAAATGCCGGAGGCGACCGCTCAGCAGGCCCCAGGCATAGCGCAAGGCATCCCAGCGGCCGCCTCGGCTGAACAGGCAGACCTGAAACACGTCCCCGTCGATCCGCGCCTCGGGCGCGCAGGAAAACCGGCCGCCGTAATAGCGCCCGTTGGCAACCACCGCCGAGGCCGCCTCCACCGCGCGCCCGTCAAGCAGCAGACGGTAGCGGGGAAACGGGGATTTTACAAGTTGCACAAGGGTTTCAATCACATAAGCCAGCTTGCCCAGGGCCAGCCGGCCGAGCAGCCGCTTGATCCCCGGATCGACCCCGGCCACCACCCGGGCGTCGAACCCGACCCCCGCCATCTGGGCGAACCGGCGGCCATTGGCAAGCCCGATCTTGACCGGCACCGCCTCGGCGCCGGCAATGGTCCGGGCCACCGCCTCCGGTCGCCCGGAGAGACCGATCTCGTGGGCCAGCACGTTTGCGGTGCCGAGCGGAATGATGGCCAGCGAGAGGCGGAAATCGGCCAGTCCGTTGATCACCTCGTTGATCGTCCCGTCGCCGCCGGCCACCGCCACCACGTCGAAGGCCTCGAACGACGCGGCCCTGGCGAGCGCCTCGGCGTCGCCGCGCCGGCGGGTGCGCCGCACCGTCAGGGTGCAGCCCAACGCAAACAACTCGGCCAGCACGCGACGGAACCGCTCGCCGTGCCTCTGGCCGGCAAGCGGGTTGTGAATGATCAGAACGCGACGGCTGGAGTTTTCGGCGTTAAAGGTTATCATGATGCCATATGGAACCGAATGTGACTCTGAGATGACGATTATAAGTCGAATATGTGACGACGGCGATCGAAATCGGCCCGTCGGGCGATCGCGCCCAGTACCAAATTTCTTGAATCTTTCATATCGGCAGGTGGCATTCCCGTTACAGAATGCAGTCTGAGGGGACACAATATAAACGAGTGCTAAGTTCGTGATACCACAACATATACTGCCTGCGGCCGACGTGCGCGGGACTGGGGGCGTGCCGTGACATCGATGGGGCATGACAAACTCCGCTATCGGACCATCTGGATTTCCGACATCCATCTCGGCACCAAGGGGTGCAAATCGGAATTTCTCCTGGATTTTCTGAAATACACCGAATCGGACTACCTCTATCTGGTCGGCGACATCATCGACAACTGGCGCCTGACCCGGAAATGGGAATGGCATCAGAGCCACAACGACGTGATCCAGAAGCTGCTCCGCAAGGCGCGCAAGGGGACCAAGGTCTATTACATTCCGGGCAATCACGACGAGAATTTCCGGGCCTTCGCGCGCCATCGGTTCGGCAACGTGGCGATCCAGCTCGAGGCGATCCACACGACGGCCGACAAGCGAAGGCTGCTGGTCCTGCACGGCGACCAGTTCGATGCCGTGGTCAAGTACGCGAAATGGGCCGCCCACCTCGGCGACTGGGCCTACGGGATGCTGCTGGAGATCAACCACCTGGTCAACGTGGCGCGGCGGCGCCTGGGGCTGCCCTACTGGTCGTTGTCGGCCTTCCTCAAACACAAGGTGAAGAACGCCGTGGAATACATCAGTCGCTACGAGGAGGCGGTGGTCACGGAGGCCCGCAAGCGGGGCGTCGACGGCGTGGTCTGCGGCCACATCCATGCCTCGGCGCTGTTCGACATGGACGGCATCGTCTACGCCAACGACGGTGATTGGGTGGAAAGCTGCACCGCCCTCGTCGAACACCACGACGGCCGCCTTGAAATCGTCGACTGGCTGAAGATCCGCCAGTTCTCGCCGATCGACGCGCGCGTGCGCAACAGCGCCCCGCCGGTCTTCGCCAAGACCGTCGCCGACGAGGGCGCGTCGACCGGCAGCCCGGCGGGCATCGACGCATGACGTCGGCCGCCCCGATGCGCATCGTGATCGTCACCGACGCCTGGTTCCCCCAGGTCAACGGAGTGGTGCGCACCCTGCACACCCTGGGCACCACGCTGAAGGATCTGGGCCAGGAGGTCATCTTCGTGACCCCGGACCATTTCCGGACCGCGCCCTGCCCGACCTATCCGGAAATCCGCCTCGCCTTGATGCCGCGCCGCAAGGTGGCGCGGTTGATCGAGGCGGCGCAGCCCTGCGCCATCCACATCGCCACCGAGGGGCCGCTCGGCCTCGCCGCGCGGCAATACTGCCGCAAGCGGAATCTCCCCTTCACCACCGCCTACCACACCCGGTTCCCGGAATATATTCACGCCCGGTTCCGGCTGCCGCTCGCCTGGTCCTACGCCTTCATGCGCTGGTTCCACGGTCGCTCGTCCGGACTCATGGTGGCCACCGAGACCATCGAGCAATGCCTGCGCGAGCGCGGATTCAGGAACATCAAGCGATGGACGCGCGGCGTCGACACGGGGCTGTTCCACCCCCGCCACCGGGCCAGGCCGCCGGACGATCTGCCGCCCGGCGACGAAAAGCGGCTGCTTTACGTGGGCCGGGTGGCGGTCGAGAAGAATATCCGGGCGTTCCTCGACCTCACCGTGCCGGGCCTCAAGATCGTGGTCGGCGACGGACCGCAAATCGGCCAGTTGAGCCGCCAATACCCGGATGTGCTGTTTGTCGGCGCCAAGCACGGCGAGGACTTGGCCAGATGGTACGCGGCGGCCGACGTGTTCGTGTTCCCGAGCCGCACCGACACCTTCGGACTGGTGCTCATCGAGGCCCTGGCCAGCGGGGTGCCGGTGGCCGCCTATCCGGTGCCGGGCCCGCTCGACGTGATCGGCGACAGCCCGGCCGGCGTTCTCGACACGGATTTGGGCCGGGCGGTCGAACGGGCGATGAATATCCCGCGCGCCGTTTGCAGAACCCACGCCGAGTTGTTTTCCTGGACCGGCAGCGCCCACCAGTTCATCGGCAACCTGCGGCCGTTCCGCGACGACATCCACGACCTTGAGGACCTGGGTCGCGAAATCGCCGGGAGCAACGACCAAGCCGCGGCCGAATAGCCCACTTCGTCACGGACCCGGGACGCGCGCGAACCGCGTTACTCGTGCGGCGGATGCATGCTTTGTCGCGGAGTCACGGCATAGGTGCCATTGGCCTGTTCCGTGCAGGCCACGTCCCCCACGTCCGGGTTGAGCAGCATGCCGGCCACGGTGCCGCCCACCTCGTGGCGCGGCACGTTGTACACGGGGCTGGGCAAGGACATCGTCAGTCTCCGACCATCGCGGCCAATCCGGCCGACACTTAAAATCCGAATCGCTTCCCGGCCTCGGCCAGCAGTGGACGCAGCTTGCAGTCGGTTTTCAGGTCGAGCGGATCCACGTCCGTCCAGCCGCCCTCGTCCAACCAATCCCGCATCGCCCGCCAATTCTTGTTCATTCCATCAGGCGTTCCAGTGGCTAGAAGCCATGCGCCGTAGCGATCGGCGACCGGATCGGCCGGGCAGAAAACCACGGCCGGCCGGGTTCCGAAATCCTCGTCCTTTTTGTCGCCCTGGACCACCGCGAAGCTGGGAATCGGCGGACTCAGATTCCCGTTCCGATCAACCTTGACATCGAACCCAACGTAGCCGACCACCAAGGGATGATCGAAGGTCTGGCTCATCGACACCGACCTCCGGTTGACCTGGGTAAATCGCACCGAGCCGCCGGGCAGCGCCCCGGCGGACCCGTTGAGCGGCGACGAGAGCGCGTTCAGGGATTCCTTGTAAGCCTCCCCGGCCGTCTTGACCTCGCCCGGATCCGCGCCCGACAGGTCGGGCAGGGAGACCGGCTGGGCCGCGCCCGCGTCGGCGCCGCCGGACAGGGCGTCCAGGTTGGTCAGCGACACGTCCACCCCGCGGGTCACGTACACGCGGTTGATGACGCGCAGGTAGATCGGGGCATTGATCTCGCCCACCATGGCGGCCAGGGTCGACCGGATTTCCGGCGAACTGCCGAACCAATCGTGCAGAATGCTCAGCAGGGAAGCACTGTCGATGCCATAGGTATAGGCGTCGCTGATGGTCACCGAACCAACGGCGCGGCTGGCTTGCATCAGTCCAAGCCCGACCGGAATCCCCTGAATCGGCAGCGCGAGTTGCAGGCCGCCGCCTTCCTCGACCGAAAACGTGTACGTCGGAAACCCCGCCTGCGGCGCGTCCAGGGGCGTTCCGGTCGGCGTTATCGCGACCGGCTGGCGCCCATAGTCGGACGCCAGGAAGTCGTCGCCGTAGAATTTCGCGAAATCCAGCCCCTGCAACCGCGTGACCAGATTATCGGTCGGCAGGAATCCCTTCTCCTCATAGGCCTCGGCCTGCTCGCCGATCGGCATCGACACCAGGAACACGTCGCCGGGCCGGATATCCTCCGAAAGGGGATAAACGGGAATGATCTGGCTGGCCCGGATGGTGAGTGCCCAGTCCCTGGCCACGTTTTCCAGTTCACTGGTCGGATCGGCGGCGCAGCCGCCGAGCAGCATCCCCCCGGCCACGATCAACGACAGGCGGGCCTTTCGGTGCGGGACCTCCATCTTGTCCTCCCCATTCGCGCAAGCGCATCCCGGACATTTCGGGACACTCAACCAAAAATTAAGGGTATTTCATGCGGTTACAAAAAACAAGATCGATTCTCGCATTTAGCGTGTTTTTACAGTAAATCTCGCGATAAAATTGCTCAAAGATGGAGTCATGTCCCGTGCGCGTCATCCGCTGGATAAGAATGCACCATCAAATGCCGGGACCGATCCACTACGCTATTGATCTGGTGGTTCGATTCAGCCAACGGATGGGACTCATCCGTTGGCATCGAACCACTAGTGTGGTGGATTCGAAGTTCGCGACATTATTCGGGGC
>JANQIL010000122.1 GCA_028282245.1 Magnetospira sp. | reverse complement strand
AGGATCGAAAACATCCGTTGCGGTGCAGCTTAAAACGGCGTTCCAGGTCTCCAGCGTCTCGAACAGGCGGTTCGAACTTTCTCCGCCGAGGCGCACCATCTCTTTTCCGACATCCGAAAACCCTCCGAAACGTTAAAAACGTTGGATTTTTTGAAGTCCAAACAGCCCGCTTCGCGGGCGTGGAACAGCGGCGCGCCGAAGGTCGGAAGGATTGGTATGTCCGACCCCTCGCCGGGCGCGGGCTCCGCCCGCTTGGCGGTCCGCCAGCTTCGCAAAGGCCGTCGCCGCAGTGGCGACTGGATGCGGATCCCGAATTGATCATTCGGAATCCGTATTATCCGATGCGGAAGGCCCATCGCCGGGCGTGTCGGCAGCGGCGGCCGGCCGGGACCGCGAAGGGAATCAGCCGGCGGCGCGCCGCCGCTCGGCCGCTTCGAGAACCGGCTGGTAGGTGCCGAGGAAGGCCTTGATCGAGCGGGCGGCCTGGCGGGTGCGGTGCCGGTTTTCCACGAGGGCGATGCGCACGTGGCCATCGCCGTGCTCGCCGAAACCGAGTCCCGGCGAGACCGCGACCTTGGCCTCGGTGAGCAGCAGTTTGGAAAACTCGATCGATCCCAGGTGCGCGAAGGCGGGTGGAATCGGCGCCCAGGCGAACATGGTGGCCCGTGGCGCGGGTATCTCCCATCCGGCCTGGCCCAGCGCCTCGATCAGCACGTCGCGGCGGTCCCGGTACAGCGCCCGCATGTCGTCGACGCAGGTCTGCGGGCCGTTGAGGGCCGCCGTCGAGGCCACCTGAATCGGCGTGAAGGCGCCGTAGTCCAGGTAGGACTTGATGCGCGTCAGGGCCGAGATCAGGGTCTTGTTGCCGGCCGCGAATCCGATCCGCCAGCCGGGCATGCTGTAGGTCTTGCTCATCGAGGTGAACTCGACGGCGATGTCGCGCGCGCCGGGAACCTGCAGGATCGACGGCGGCGGCGCGGAGTCGAAGTAGACTTCCGCGTAGGCCAGGTCGGACAGGATCCAGATTTCGTGATGGCGGCAGAAGTCGACCACCCGGGCATAGAAATCCATGTCGGCCAGCTCGGCGGTCGGGTTGTTCGGATAGTTGAGCACCAGCGCCGTGGGCTTGGGCACCGAATGGATGACGGCGCGCTCCAGGGCCGCGAAAAAGGACTCGTCGGGCGCCACGGGGACGTTGCGGACAGCGGCGCCGGCGATGATGAACCCGAACTGATGGATCGGGTAGCTCGGGTTGGGCACCAGGATCACGTCGCCCGGGCTGGTAATGGCCGACGCCAGATTGGCCAGTCCCTCCTTGGACCCCAGGGTCACGATGGCCTCGCTGTCCGGGTCGATGTCGACGTTCCAGCGGCGCGCGTAGTAGGCCGCCAGGGCCTTGCGCAGGCCCGGGATGCCGCGCGAGTTGGAATAGCGGTGGGTGCGCCCGTCGCGCACCGTCTCGATCAGTTTCTCGACGATGTGCGGCGGCGTCGGCTGATCCGGATTTCCCATGCCGAAATCGATGATGTCTTCCCCGGCGGCCCGCGCCCGTGCCTTCATCGCGTTCACCTCGGCGAACACGTAGGGCGGCAGGCGGCGGATCTTGTGGAACTCCTGTTGCATGGTCTGCATCCGATCTGGGCGGCGGGGCCGCCCGGCGGATCGGGAGTCCGGGGGCAGCGCGGCCGCGCTAGTGTGGTGGATTCGAAGTTCGCGACATTATTCGGGGCAAACTCCACGGCGAACTTCGAATCCACCACACTAGAATCAGATTATTCCCTAGTGTCCTGATCGAATCCGAAGTTCGAAAACGCCTGCCAAATAATGTTCCGAACTTCGGATTCGGGACACTAGTTGACGAAGTAGATTTCGGCCCGGCGGTTTCCTGCCTCGCCGGAGGGCATGACCTCGAAATAAGCCGGCGAACGATCGGCCACCGCAGCTTGGCTCACTTTGCCGGAGTCGGCGCCGAGGCGGACCAGTTCGCGCACCACCGCGTTGGCCCGGGCCGACGAGATGTCCAGGTTGACCATCCTGTGCCGCGATTGTGTCATATTGGCGGTGCGGCTGCTGGCGTGGCCGACCACCCGCACCTGGCTGCCGCGCTGCCGTTGCAGGGCGACCACCTGACGCAGGATTTCGCGGTCCGCGCCGCTGAGACGGGACGAGCCGTCGGCGAACTGGATGGTCGCCACCTTCTCGGCCCCGGGCGGAAGAACCGACATCGCGAGATCGGCGGAGGTCAGGGTGCCGGTCCGGTCGTCGCCCGCGTAGCCGCCGCCGCGCCGCACGCCCTGTCCGTCGACCACCACGGTGCCGCCGACGCTCGGATCGTAGATCCCGGCGGCAAAGACGGCGCCGTCCGGGCGATTGGGCAGGCGGGCCCCGGCCTGTTCCTCGGAAGTGACCACCTCCAGTGGCTGCGGGCGCGGACCGAGCCAGGGCATGTCGGGCACCGGGGCCGCCGCCGGCGCGTCGACAGCGCGCGTTGGAGTCGCGTTCACGGGGGTCGCGCCAACCGGGGCCGCGCCAACTGGGGCCGCGCCAACTGGGGCCACGCCCACCGGAGTCGCGGGTAGGGCGCTTGGCGCGCTCGTCGGCGCCAGCGCCCGTGGCCGTGGCTCGGACTCCGCGTCCTGGCGGGCTGGCGACAGGTCGGCATAGCGACGGTTGCCGGTGTCTCCGGCCAGGCCCTCGGGCAGCGACGCCGATCGCAGGCCTTCCGGAGCCTCGGCGGCCGACGGGCGGTCGCGGTCGCCGGTTGCCGCCGTGTCCGAATCGTCGTCGAACCAGCCGTCGGTCAGATCCTCCGTCCAGCCGCAGCCGCCCAGGGCAAGCGGCGCCACAATGAACGCGACGGCGGTCAGCTTCGGCAACCTGTTCATTCTAACCTTGCCCATGTCTGCCTGTGTTAAACTCGCGAGAGGCCCCTGCCGGCCGCCTTCGATTCCATTTTCCAGCCTGCGGAATTTCCGTTAAAACTATACAAACGGCCGCCAAAAATAAACGGTGCTGAAACAAGGTCCGCCAGATCGGGCCACGGGGAGAGTGAATCGACTTAAGGCTGGCCACTCGGTGGCCGGGCTCATCGCGAAGAGGGAGATCATGGCCGAACCAATCAAGAACGACCCTAAACTGCCCGATCCCGCGGAGATCAGCGGGATCATGACAGACATCGCCGAACGCAGCCAGCGCATTGTGTCCGATTTCCTGACCCGACAGGCGGGCGAGAAGATTGGCAATCCGGACCCGCTCGGCGTTGGTGCCGCGTTTTTCGAGATGACCGCCAAGATGATGCAGGATCCGGCCCGCCTGATGCAGGCGCAGGTCAACCTGTGGCAGGGCTACATGAACCTGTGGCAGCAAACGACCCGCCGCATGCTCGGCGAGGACGCCGAGCCGGTGGCGGTTCCGGCGCGCGACGACCGGCGGTTCAAGGACGACGCCTGGACGGAAAACGAGCTGTTCGATTTCATTAAACAATCCTACCTGCTGACCTCGCGTTGGATGCACGGCGTGGTTCAGGACGTGGACGGCCTCGACGACAAGACGCAGAAGAAGGTGGAATTCTATACCCGCCAGTATATCGACGCCATGTCGCCGACCAATTTCGTCGCCACCAATCCGGAGGTTCTGCGCGCCACCGCCGACAGCGGCGGCGAAAATCTCCTGCGCGGTCTTCAGAACATGCTGACCGATCTGGAGCGCGGAAAGGGCAAGCTGCGCATTTCGATGACCGATTACGAGGCGTTCACGATCGGCCAGAACATCGCCGCGACGCCCGGCAAGGTGATCTATCAGAACGATATGATGCAGATCATCCACTATGCCCCGACGACGGAAGAGGTGTACAAGACGCCGCTGCTGATCTGCCCGCCGTGGATCAACAAGTTCTACATTCTTGACTTGCGCGCCAAGAATTCGTTCATCAAATGGTGTATCGACGAAGGCCTGTCGGTGTTCGTGATATCCTGGGTCAATCCGGACGAGCGGCACGCCGAAAAGGACTTCGACGATTACATGCTGGACGGCCCGGTCAAGGCCCTGGAGATCGTCAAGCAGGTCACCGGCGAGGATCAGGTCAATGCCATCGGCTACTGCCTGGGCGGAACCCTGATGGCGGCCACCATCGCCTATCTCACCGCCAAGAACGACAACCGGATCAAGACCTGCACCTATTTCACCTGCATGCTGGACTTCTCCGATCCGGGCGACCTGGGGGTCTTCATCGACGACCTCCAGATCAACCACATGGACAAGCTGCTGTCCGAAAAGGGATACCTGGACGGCGCGGAGATGGCCAACACCTTCAACATGCTGCGCGCCAACGACCTGATCTGGTCGTTCGTGGTCAACAACTACCTCCTGGGCAAGGATCCGTTCCCGTTCGACCTTCTCTATTGGAACGCCGATTCCACCCGCTTGCCGGCCACCATGCACAGCAACTATCTGCGTAATTTCTACCTGGAGAACAAACTGATCGAGCCCGGCGGGGTGACCTTCGACGGGGTGCCGATCGATCTGCGCACCGTCAAGACGCCGGCCTATTTCCTATCGACCAAGGAAGACCACATCGCGCCCTGGCCGTCCACCTACGCGGCGACCCAGCTGTTTTCGGGGCCGGTCAAGTTCGTCCTCGCCGGGTCGGGGCATATCGCCGGGGTCATCAATCCGCCGGCCGCCAACAAGTACTGCTACTGGACCAAGACCGGCAAGCCCCCGAAGGACCCGGACAAGTGGTTCGAGGGCGCCAAGCAGACCGACGGCTCCTGGTGGGGCGACTGGCTCGCCTGGGTCGGCGGCAAGTACGGCGACGGCAAGGTGCCGGCCCGCAAGCCCGGGGACGGCGGGGTCGAGATCCTCGAGAATGCTCCCGGCTCCTACGTCAAGGCGCGCCTGAGCTGAACGAGGCCGCGTAAGGCATGGCCCGGCCCGCGCGCCGGGATCGGAACGCGAGCCGGGCCTGACCGGGTCCGGCTCGCCTCCTCAACCCTGCGGCGTCGTCCCGTCGGTGGGTGTTGTCTACGGACCCTAACCGATCACGACGACCACCGGCACCCGGTCCTGATGCAGCAGCAGGCGCGCCGGATACGCGTCCGCCGGTCCCGGCTCCAGGGCCCGTTCGAGCACCGGGCGCTTGGCCCTTGTGATCATCAGCACAATCTGCCGGGCGTTCAGGAGCAGCGGCGCGGCGAGGCTGATGCGTTGCCTCGGCTCGGCCGGCGCCAGCCCGGCCACGCAACGTCGGGCCGTCTCGCGCAGCTCCGGGCGTCCCGGAAACAGCGACGCGACGTGACCGTCGTCGCCCATTCCCAGGTAGACCGCGTCGAACGGCCGGGGCAGAGAGGCCAGGCGTCGCTCGGTCTCGTCCAGGCCGGCTTCCGGGGTCGGGGCGTCGTTGACCAACCCGACGAACCGCGCCGCCGCGCCCACCGGGCCGGTCAGCAGGGTTTCGCGGAGCAGCCGCTCGTTGCTGTCCGGATGGTCGGCCGGCACCCAACGGTCGTCGCTGAGCGTGATGGTCACCCGGGCCCAATCCAGCGCCGCGCGGGCCAGCCGGGTGTAGACCGGGCGCGGCGACGTTCCGCCGGTGACCACCAGGGAGGCCGGCCGGCGCGAGTCGATGGCGTCCGACAGCCGGGCGACGATCAACCCGGCCACCCGCGCCCCGGCGTCTTCGAGGCTGGCGGCTTCGATCAATTTCATGGCGCGGTCTTTCGTGCGTTCGATGGAGAGGGCGACCGAGGTCACCAGGCGGTCCAGCCGCCATCCACCGCCAGCACCTGTCCGGTCACGTAGGCGCTGGCGTCGGAGGCCAGATAGAGGGCGGCGCCGCACAGGTCGTCGGCGGCGGCCATCCGGCCGAGCGGCGTGCGCGCCGCATAGGCGGCCCGAAAGGTCTCGTTCTGACCGCTGGCGATGCCGCCGGGCACCAGGCAGTTGACCCGAATGCCCCTGCGTGCCCAGTCGACCGCCAGATGGCGCGTCAGTCCGATCACCGCCGCCTTGCTCGCCGAGTAGACGGCCGGGCTGCGGATCGGTCGGCCCATGTATTCCGACCCTTCGTAAAGCCCCGGATCGGGCGCCACCAGGCCGTAGATGGAGCCGGTCTGGATGATCGATCCGCCGTGTCCGCGCGCGATCATCTCGCGGCCCACCGCCTGGGCCATCAGGAACATGCCGTCCACGTTGACCGCCATCACGGCGCGCCAGGTGGCGAGGTCGTAGTCCTCGAAGGGGGCCAGGAAGGCGGCCGGATCGGCGGTCTTGGTGGCCGCGTTGTTGAACAGCACGTCGATGTCGCCGGCGGCATTCACCGTCCGCGCGACCGACGCGGGGTCGGTGATGTCGCAGGACAGTCCGATGGCATCCGGAATGCCGTCGGCCAGTGCCGTCGCCGCGTCGCCGGCGAGGTCGGCCACCACCACCCGGGCGCCGGCTCCGGCCAGGGCCGGGCAGAGGGCGCGCCCCAGGATCCCGGCTCCTCCGGTGACCAGTACCGTCTTGCCGTCGAGTCGGAACCGGTCGTCGGTCACGACCGCCCCATCCGTTCGCGCGACAGCATCTCGACAATTCGCCAGTCCAGTTCGGAATCGATGTCCAACGAGCGCTCCTCCGGCATTTCGTAGAGCAGGGTGTCCTCGCGCAGCACCCTCGGATCGTCGCGCAGAAAGGACTCCCGCGTCCACGCGTAAATCGAGGCGTTGAGGTCGAAGCAGGGCGGCGCGTCCTGGCGCCGCGCCACCAGCCGTGGCGGCGGCTTGGCGAGGCCCACCGTGCCGTCGGGCCGCCGCTCGACCAGATTGAAATAGGGCGACCGGCGGGCCGGCACGCCGGTGACCAGATTGCCGCGCCCGGCCGCTTCCAGCATCGCCACGGCGCCCCGAAGGTCCTCCCGCGCGCGGAGCGGCGCCGTGACGTCCAAGTCCACGAAGGTATCGTACGCGAGGCCCGCGCGTCGCTCGACGGTCGCCGCGCAGTGGCGGATGGCGGGCAGTTTCGGCGCGAGGTCGCCGGCCATCTCGTCGGGCCGGGCGACCAATTCGCGCGCCCCCCAAAGCTGCGCCATCTTGAGCACCGGCCAGGAATCGCTGCTCACCGCCACGCAGGCGAACAGGCCCGAATCGAGGGCCTGGGTCACCGTGTGGGCGATCAGCGGCATGCCGGCCAACATGCGGACGTTCTTGTTGTGCACGCCCTTGCTGCCGCCGCGCGCGCAGATGGTGCACAGGCGGTTCACCTGAAGACCTCGCGGAAGTCGGCCTCGGCGCGCAGGAAGTCGTCGATCCGGCCGATGTCGAGCCAGTATTCGCGTATCGGAAAGGCCGCGACCTCGCGATCGCCGGCGATCGCCCGTTCCAGGAGATCGGGCATGTCGAGCCGCCGATCGTGCTCCATCAGATCCAGCATGTCCGGGTCCAGAACGTAGATTCCAGCGTTCACGAACATGGATTGCGACGGCTTCTCGGTGATCCCGTTCACCCGGTTGCCGTCCAGCCGGACCACCCCGAACGGCACCTGGAAATCGTACTCGCGCACGCACAGGGTGGCCGCCGCGTCGTGGTCGTGGTGATAATCGAGCAGGCTGCGGAAATCGATGTTGGTCAGAAGATCGCCGTTCATGACGATGAACGGATCGGTCGGCGTCGCGGGTAGCAATCCCAGCGCCCCGGCGGTCCCCAGCGGCTCGGTCTCCTCAAGGTAGCGGATCTCGACGCCCCAGCGCGACCCGTCGCCGAAATGGGTCCGAATCTTCTCGGCCAAGTAATTGACCGAGATAAAGAATTTTCCGAACCCGGACGCGATCAAGGTGTCCAGGGTGTTTTCCAGCAATGGCTTGCGGCCCACCTTGAGCAGCGGCTTGGGCGTGAACTCGGTCATCGGCCGCAGCCGCATGCCGAGCCCGCCGGCCATCAGCACCACCCAGGTATCGATTCGTCCAGGCGTCGCCAGATCCTCGCGCAGGATCAGGCCGGCCACCCGGCCGGCGGCGTCGACAAGCGGCACCCGATGGATTCCGCGCGTCGTCATTTGGCGCAGGATGTCCGCCCGGTCATCGTCCAGGCGGGCGACCACGGGGGCGGGGTTCATCACGCCGTCGAGGCCGCTGTCCAGGGACAGGCCGCGCAGGAAGGCGCGTCGCAGGTCGCCGTCGGTGAGGCTGCCGATCAGCCGGCGTTCGGATTCGACCACCAGGCCGATTTGCAGGGCACTGGACTCGATCACCCGGATCGCCTCGCCGAGCGTCGCGTCGGCGGCGATCAGGGTCTCGGTCCAGTGCTTTTCCTTCATCGCCGCGCCGGATCGGTCATTGGGCCAGTGCCTGCGCCGGGTTGCCGACGACGGTGGTGTCATCCGGCACGTCGGCCACCACCACCGCCCCGGCGCCGACCACGCAACGCTCGCCGACCCGTACTCCGGGCAGAACGGTGGCCCCGGCGCCGATCAGGGTTTCGGCGCCGACCCGGGCGTTCTGGGCCAGCACCGCCCCCGGGCCGACATGCGCGTGATCGCAGACCACGCAGTCGTGATCCACCGAGCCGCGCGTGTTGACGATGGCGTTGACGCCGATCCGCGCGCCCGTCTGCACCACCGCGCCGGCCATGACCTGGCACCCCTCGGCCAGCTCGGCGGTCTTCGAGAGGGAAGCCGCCGGATGGACCAGCGACAGGTTGCGGAATCCCTTCTCGCGAGTCATTTGGAACAGGCGGCGTCGGATGGTGATCGAGGACACGCCGATGGCGGTGAGCACGCCTTCCCGGGTGATCTCGTCCAGCATCCCGTCGCCGCCGATGATCCGATGGCCCATCACGAACGATCCGCGCAGGTCCTTGTTGGCGTCGAGCAGGGCGACGATGTTGTCGCCCAGAACCCGCAGGGTGTCGACGACCACCTTGGCATGGCCGCCGGCTCCCACAACCACCACGTATTTATTCATGTCATGACCTCCTTGACGGCCTCGACGACCGTTCGTTGCTCCTCCGTGGACAAATGGGTCGAGCAGGGCAGCACCAGAACACGAGGCCACAGGGCCTCGCAAACCCCCATGGTGCCGCGTGGCGCCTTCTCATAGGGCGCCTGTTGGTGGATCGGCCGCCAGAACGGCCGGCTGTCGATGCCACGCGCTTGCAGTCCGGCGCGCACCGCGTCGGCGTCGACTTCCGGATCGAGGACCAGGGCCGACAGCCAGCAGGCGCTGTCGCGGCCGTCCGGACAGGGAAGCGGCGACAGGCCCGGAACATCGGCCAGCGCCGCCTCGTAATCGGCCTGCAATCGCCGCTTGACGGCCAGGAACGCGCCCAGCCGTTCCATCTGGGCGCAGCCGACGGCGGCTTGCAGGTTGGTCATGCGGTAATTGTAGCCGACCGCGTCATGGTCGTACCCCGGGCCGATCCGGGCGGTGGTCGAGAGGTGGCGCACCCGTTCGGTCAGCGTCGCGTCGTCGCCCAGCACCATGCCGCCGCCGCCGGCCGTGAAGGTCTTGTTGCCGTTGAACGAGACCACCGTGAGATCGGCCCCGAACTCGCCCAGCAGGCGGTCCCGGTAATGGGCGCCGAGCGCCGCCGCGCCATCGGCCAGCACCGGCAGCTCGGATTCGCGGGCCAGGTCGACGATGGGGTCCATGTCGGCCGGCTGACCCAGCGCGTGCACCGGCAGGATCGCCGCGACCCGACGCCCGGTCGGCCGGTGGATCAGGCCATCGCGCCGGCGCTCGACGTGGTCGGCCAGTTCTCCGGCCAGGGCCTCCGGATCGAGGGTCAGGGAATCGGCCGCGATGTCGATCAGCCAGGGTTCGGCGCCGCACTGGGCGATGGCGTTGGCGCTGGCGACGAAGGTGTAGGACGGCAGGATCACCAGATCGCCCGGCCGCACGCCGAGGGCCACCAGCGAGACGTGCAGTCCGGCTGTGCCCGAGGCCGTGGCCACCGCGCGCGGCGCCCCGGCGGCGGCGGCGGCAAGGTCCTCCAGACGGCCCACGAAGCGGCCGACCGTGGACACGTAGCCGCTTTCCACGCATTCGGTCAGATAGCGCAGCTCGTTGCCGGTGAGATTCGGTTCGGCGAGGGGTATCAAGCGCGCGCGATCCTCCGTGCCCTACATCCGTTGGTCCAGGTCGCGGCCGGTCTCCGCATGGGCGAACTCCGGCACCGCGATCCGCAAGGCCGCCATAATATCCGGTTTACGCCATTCGGGAAGTGCTCCGATGGCGCGCAGGGTGGTCATGGCGTGCTCGATCGGTCCCCGCGCGACGGCGACCGGCTGGCGAATCGCCCCGACCCGCGCGAAACGCGTCAGGTCCACGTCGTCCTCCGGGCCGAAGAATGCCTCGGCCGGTTTCTCGCCGCTGGTCGCCGATGGCTCGAACAGGCATGGCCAGCGCCGCGATCCGGCCGCGAGGTCGGCCGCCCGCGTTCGCGCCTCCTCGGCGTCGGCACAGGGCAGGGGCTCGAATCCGTGATGGCGCAGAAACGTCTCGGCGACCGCGCGCAGGGGCATCAGATCGGCCGAGGGGTCGAGACGCGGGAACAGGATTTCCCGGTTGTCGCCCAGAAAACAGGCCAGCAGGCACAGTTCGCCGGCTTCCTGATGCGAAAAAAAATAGCGCCGGATATCGGAGGGCGCGGCGAGCGGTTGACGCTTGGTCAGCCGGTGACGCCAGCCGTCGAGCAGCGAGCCGTCGGAAAACGCCACGTTGGCGAAACGGGCCGAGGAAAACGGCAGCCATCCCGCGTGCGCCAGATGAATCAACTCCATCAAGCGTTTGCTCGCTCCCATGGCGCTGGTCGGATGGGATGCCTTGTCGGTCGAGACCGTGAAGGCGCGCGCGAAGCCGATGGCCCCGCCGTCCAGTTCGCCTTGGGCCAGCAGGTCGTACATGGCGCCGGCATTGGTTTCCACCATGCGCATCAGACTGAACGGATCGCGCTCCGAACGAACATGCTTGAGGGCGGCGAAGTTGATCAGCCGGTCATAGGGACCGTGAGCGGCCAGCAGGCGCCGGAACCCGGACTCGCCCAGGCCGACCGCGAAGGTGCGGAAGTCGTCCGGCGGCGTCAGGTCGCCGGCCCGCAGGTCGCGCACCAGTTCGACCAGGCCGTTCTCCGAGAGGTCGACCAGATGCAGGGCGCGCGGGCGCAGGGGAATCACCCGGCGCACGAAGGCGCGGCCGATCGATCCGGCGGCGCCGACCACCAGCAGGCGAGTCCCGGCGACCGTCCGCGTCAGGTCGTCGCCGGCCGCCGTCAGGTCGTCGGCAAGCAGCGAGCGCTCGCGGCCGAGGAGGGCGGCGATGAGGGGATGGCCGGTCGGCTCGTAATCGGTCATGAGACCTTTCCGCGTCCGCGAAGGATGGCCCACCATAGAGCCTCGCGGGGCGGGATTCACGGGGAATTCGCCGGGTCCGAAAATGCGTCGCGGGCGCCGGATATCCGGCGCCCGCGCGATCCGTCGTGAAGGACGCCGGATCAATCCATGTATTGGCCGCCGTTGACCGACATGGTGGCGCCGGTGATGAAGCTGCTTTGCTCGCGCGCCAGGAAGGCCACCATGTCGGCGATGTCTTCCGGATTGCCGATTCGGCCGGCCGGGATCTTCGCCGTTTCGGCCTTCAGGACGTCGTCCGGCATGGCCGCGGTCATGTCGGTCTTGATGAACCCGGGGCAGACCGCGTTGACGGTGATTCCCTTGTTGGCCAGTTCCTGGGCGATTGACCGGGTGAAGCCGAGCAGGCCGGCCTTGGCAGCGGCGTAGTTGGACTGTCCGAACTGGCCGCGCTGACCGTTCATCGAGCTGATGTTGATGATTCGTCCGTAGCCGCGATCGCGCATCCCCGGGGCGATCACCCGGCAGGTGTTGAAGGTGCCGGACAGATTGACGTTGATCACCGCCTGCCAGGCTTCCGGCTTCATCTTGTGCATGAAGCCGTCGCGGGTGATGCCGGCGTTGTTGACCAGGATCGAGATCGGTCCGACCTCGGATTCGATCTTGGCGACCATCTCGGTCACGTTGTCGAAATCGGAGATGTCCATCCGATAGGCCGGCCGCCCGGTGGCCTGCCCCACCTCGGCCAGCTTGGCTTCGTCCACGTCGACGATCACCACCTTGTGGCCGTCCGCCTCCAGGGCGTCGGCGATGGCGGCGCCGATGCCGCGGGTACCGCCGGTGACCACTGCGATTCGCTGTTCACTCATGTTCTGCTTCCTCCAATCAAGACCCGGTATTGACGTGGCGTGTTCAGCACGCCTCGATGATTCCAGCGATGCCCTGCCCACCGCCGATGCACATGGTAATCAGGCCGTATTTACCACCGGTCCGTTGCAATTCATACATTGCCTTTACGCAAATAATCGCTCCGGTGGCGCCGATCGGATGGCCGAGCGCCACGGCGCCGCCGTTGGGGTTGGTATTCGCCGGGTCGAACCCGCATTCGCGGATGATCGTCATCGCCTGCACCGCGAAGGCCTCGTTGGATTCGATGACGTCCATGTCGGCGACCGAAAGGCCGGCCCGATCCATGGCCTGCTTGACGGCGGCCACCGGACCATAGCCCATGATCTCGGGCTCGCAGCCCGAATGGCCGTAGGAGACAAGGCGGGCCATCGGCTTCAGCCCCTGATCCTTCACCGTGGCGCCGTCGGCCAGCACCACCGCGCAGGCGGCGTCGTTGACCCCGGAGGCGTTGCCGGCGGTCACGCTGCCGTCCTTCTTGAAGGCCGGGCGCAGCTTGGCCATGTCGGCCGGCGAGACCTCGTGGCGGATGTGTTCGTCGGTGTCGACCACGATGGTTTTCTTGCGTGCGGCGATCTCCACCGGGACGATCTGGTCCTTGAACAGGCCGCCCTTGCTGGCCTCCGAGGCACGCCGGTGGCTTTCGGCGGCGAAGGCGTCCTGTTCCTCGCGTCCGATCTTGAACCTGTCGGCCAGGTTCTCGGCCGTGATGCCCATGTGGCCGTTGCCGAACGGATCGGTCAGCGCGCCGACCATCATGTCGACCAGTCCGGTGTCGCCCATCTTGACGCCCCACCGGGCACCGTTGGTCATGTAGCCGCCACGGCTCATGTTCTCGACCCCGCCGGCGACCGCCACCTTGACGTCGCCCAACTGGATCATCTGGGCCGCCGAGACGATGGTCTGGAAGCCGCTGCCGCACAGCCGGTTGAGGGTGATGGCCCGCGACGTGACCGGCAACCCGGCCTCGACGGCGGCGACGCGCGCCATGTACATGTCGCGCGGCTCGCTGTGGATCACGTTGCCGAGCAGGCAATGCTCGACGGCCTCCGCCGCCACCCCCGATCGCGACACCGCCTCCTTCACGGCGGTCGTCGCGAGCGTCGTCGCCGGCACGTCCTTCAGCGACCCGCCGAAGGTGCCGATCGCGGTGCGCGCTCCGGCGACAATATAAACCTCGTTGAGTTCAGGCATGATCAGTCCCTCCGTTTCCTGGCGTCCCCAGTGGACTCGACCGCAGGATGATTTCGAACTTGGGTCCGGCACGACGGGGCGTCGATGTCCTTTCACATTCATGGGCGGGCCATCCGCCCGTCGTTGGACGGGGGGCAGTGTAATTCGGGAAAGCGAATTTCACCAAACGATTCTGCGGGGAGCCGGTTTTTTGAACATTAGAAAATGTATAATATACGCAAATGACCCGATACCGCTCGGCGAACGGGCCGACTCCCCGGCTCGTTTCGGGCCGGAACGGTGCCGCCCGGCCGCTGCGCGGGCGTGCCGATTGGCGATCGCAGCATACCTTTCGGTGCAATCCGCCGAGCCAGAGCGACCAATGGTCGTCCGTTCACGCGGTTGCGTCGAATCCGGCGCGCCAGGTCTCGACGGCCGCGCGACCGGCCTCGTAAACGCTTGCCGCGACCGCTTGCCCGACCGGCGTATGCAGTCCCGCATAGGACCGCGCCGTTTCCCCGGCGGGGGGACAGGCGATAACGATACAGTCGGTGCCGGTGCCGGTCACCGGGCGTCGCCGGCCCGGCAGGACGATCGCCGCCTCCAGGACCGCCGCCGTTCGGGCCTCGGCGGCGATGCTCAGGGCTTCCAACATCGCCGGATGGGCAAGCGGCGCCGATATCCAGCACAGCAGATTGATCGTTCCGGCGCCGGCGCTGCCGTCGGCGTCCGCAACATGGGCGCCGTTGCCCAGGTCCAGGGTGATGAGGCATCTTGCCTCCACGCCCTCCACCTCGCGGCGCGCCATGTGGTGATGGCGGATCAGCCGCGAGGTGATCAGGCCGACGGCGTCGGGCAGCCCTTCCCTCGCCAGCCTGTGCGCGAGAAACTCCAGGGGATCGACCGATGGAGCCAGATCCCGGTCGTGGACCTGCAACCAGGCGACGGTATCGGCAACGACATGTCCCGGCCGGTTGACCGACCAGCTCAGCACGGCCTGGGGCTCGGGGAACCGGGCCAGGAGCCAGGGGTCCCGGTGAACGATCTCGAATGCCACGGCCTTATCCCTCCGCCAGTTCAAATCGGATCGCGACGTCGAGCGCGTCCGCCACGGGATCTCCCGCCAAGCGCGCGGGTTCGAAACGCCAGGTCCGAACGGTCCGCGCGGCCGCTTGGTCCAGGATGTCGAATCCGCTCGATGCTCGAATCCGAACCGACGTCGGCCTGCCCTTCGCATCGACCGATACGGACAGGACCACCCGCCCTTCCCAGCCGCGAAGCCGCGCAAGGCGCGGGTAGCGTGGTTTCGGGGCATGGACACTGCCCAGGCGATATCCGGCGGCGACGCGCGCGCCGCCGCCGGACGAGGTTCCGGAACCTTGGGCATCCGCCGTTTCCCGGTGCGGCGACGCGACCGGATTCGCGCTTGCACCGGCGGGCTCCGCCGCCGATCCCGGCGGGGCCGATGTTTCGGCCGTCGCGATCGGCGGCGGCGGCCGGCGATCGGGGGGCGGGGGCTTTCGCGAGGGCGGCGGAATCATCGGCGACCGGGTCGCGAGCGGAGGCGGATCGAGCGCCACGGCGTCCGCCGTGTCCCGGTGTTCGGGAATCGCGGGGACGGACTTCCCTTTCGGCGGTTCCGGCGATCCGGCTTCGAGCGGCAGGGCATCGAGCGCGCTGGCCGGCCCTTCGGAGTTCGCCCCGGGAGCGGATTCCGCCGCGATTGCGCGATCGACGGTCGCATCCCTCGCGGACGGCATGATCACGTCGATCACCAGCGACATGCCTTTCGGGACTCTTGTCGCGGGACCCGACTCCAGATGCAGGGCGGTGGCGGCCAAGCCACCGTGCAAGGCGACCGACGCCGCCACGGCCACCCAAGGGACCATGCCATCCCGCGCCCCGGAGCCGAGGCGGCCGATCATGCCACCGCCCAGGGCACCAGCAGCGGTTCCCCCTCGTACTCGCCGGTGACGCAACGGACGCCGAACACGGATCGTACATGCCCGGCGGAGAGCACGTCGCCGACGGGGCCGTCGGCGACGACCCGACCCCCGTCGAGCATGACCAGCCGATCGCAGAATCGCGTGGCCAGCGTCAGATCGTGCAGGACCACGACAACGCCGCAACCCCTTCGCGCAAGGTCGCGCAGGTGGCTCATGATCCGAAGCTGGTGGGCCGGGTCCAGGCCCGTTCCGGGCTCGTCGGCCAGTAGAAACCGGGGCTCGCCGGCCAGCACGCGGGCCAGCATCACCCGCGCCCGCTCGCCCCCCGACAACGTGGTGACGACCCGCTCGCGCAGATGACTCGCGTCCACCTGGGCCAGGGCAGCGGACACGGCGGCCGCGTCGGCCGGCCGGAGGCCGCGAAACGGGTCCCTGTGCGGGAGGCGGCCGAGCGTCACCAGGTGTTCCACCGTCAGCGGCCAATGAACCACGGCGGCCTGCGCCAGATATCCCACCCGACGGGCATAGGCGCGGCGTGGCCAGTCGGCCAGCGCGCGACCCTGAAGGCTCACCGTGCCAAGGGTCGGCGCGATGACGCCGGCAATCGCCTTGAGGAGGGTCGTTTTTCCGGCGCCGTTCGGCCCGATCAGGCCGACCACCTCGCCCGCCCCCAGCCCGAAATCGGCATGCGAAAGAACCTCGGCGCGGCCATGCCGAACGGTGACGGTCTCGGCGATCAGTTCGCGGTTCATCGCATGATCCGCCGGGTCTTGAGAATCAGGTAGAGGAAGAACGGCGCCCCGATGACGGCGGTGAACACGCCGAGATTCATTTCCGGATGGGTGCCCAGGCTCCGCACCGCGATATCGGCCGACATCGTCAGCACCGCCCCGCCGAGACCGCTGACCCACAGCAGCCGGCTCGGACGGTGGGCGACCAGGGGTCGCAGCAAATGCGGCACCACCAGGCCGACGAAGGCGATGCTCCCGGCCACCGCCGTTCCGGCTCCGACGCAGAGCGCGGTGCCGCAGATCAGCCGCAGGTTCACGCCGCGCAGACCGATCCCCAGGCTGCGCGCCGTCTCCTCGCCGAGGGTCAGGGCGTCGAGCGCGCGGCCGCTCGACAGCAGCAACGCCCATCCGGCGATCATGAACGGCAGGGACAGCCAGAGGTCGGTCGTGCTGCGGTCCTTCAGCGAGCCCATCACCCAGAACAGCATTTCCGTTACCGCCCAGGGGCTGGGAGCCAGGTTCATGGCCAAGGAGGTGAGCGCGATGGCCAGACTGCTGATCGCCACTCCGGCGAGGATCACCGTCAGGACGCCGGTTTCGCGGCCGGCGAGCAGAAACAATATGCCCACGGCGACGAAGGCGCCGAGCATTCCGGCTCCGGGAAGCAGGAGATCGGAATACGCGGCCCATCCGAAATAGATCGCGACCACGGCCCCGAGACCGGCCATGGAGGACACGCCGAGCAATCCCGGCTCGGCCAGGGGGTTGCGTAGCAGGCCCTGAAGCGCGGCCCCGGAGAGACCGAGCGAGAACCCGACCGTCAGGCCCAGCAGGGCGCGCGGCAGGCGGATTTCCCGCACGATCAGGTTCGCCGTTTCCGTTCCGTCGCCGATCAGGCCGGACCAGACCTCCGCCGCCGACAGAGGGACATAGCCGTTGCCCAGGTTCCACGCCAACAGCGCCGCGATCGCGGCCAGCAAAACGCCGTGCAAAAGGAAGAATCCCATCCGTCCGGTCATCGGCGGAGTTCCTCGGCCAGACGCGCCACCGCCTCGTGAAGAAACCAGCCGCCGCACACCCAGTAGCGTTCCGGCATGTCGAATCCGGGCTTGCGGGCCGCCAAGCGGATCAGCAGTCCGTGGTGCCGGTAGCGGCTGGCGAGGGAGTGGATGCCGGGGCGGAAGAAGCTGAACACCAGCAAATCCGGGTCCTCGGCCACCAATTCCTCCAACGACAGACTGGTCCAGCCGACCTTGCCCAACCGGGCCGCCATGTTGCCGACTCCGGCGGCGGCGAACACCGTGTTCACGAAACTCTCCCGTCCGGCCGTGTGGCCGCCCGGCATGATGTAGACCGCCTCGGGGCGCTTCGTCGCGGCGTGTCGGGCAATGGCGTCGATCCGGGCCTCGGCGTCGGCGATCAGGCGTTCGCCCCGCGCCGTCTCGCCGAACGCCGCCGCGACCCGCCGGGTTTCCGCCATCACGTCCTCGAAGGTGGCCGGCAGGGTCAGCCGCAGGACCGGAACGCCGAGCCGCTCCAGAATGGCCAGGGTCTTGGTGTTGCCCCAGCGGTTGGCGACGACGAGGTCGGGCCGCAGGGCAAGCAGCTCCTCCGCCGATCCGCCGGTGACGGGCAGGCCTCGCGCCGCCTCGTGGTACAGGGACAGCGACGGGTTCGCCGCGTCCCTCGACAGGGCGGCGATACGGTCCCGCTCCACCATGCCGAGGATGTACTGATCGGCGCAGACCCCGAGACTGGCGATGCGCCGAGGGGCCGCCATGGCATCCCCCGCCATCGCGGCCAGTATCGCGGCGAGCGCCAGCAATCGGCTAACCGCCGCCACGGACCCGTCTCCCGGCCGTGCGATCCAGGGGATCCGGATCAAGGCCAAGATAAACCTTGCGGAACTTGTCCCACATGGCGAGCCGCGACCAATCCGGCCGTTCGAGGATCGTTTCGTCCCGCCCGACGCCGGGCTCCTCGACAATGGTTGACTCGGTCATCGATCCCCTTTCCCTAAAAGGCGGCCCGCACTCCGAGATAGGCCGCGAGGCCAGACGTGCCGTAGGAATCCGCTTCCTCGTAGTGCTTGTCGAACAGGTTCTCGATCCGGCCCTTGACCACGACGTTCTCCACGACCTCGTAGGAGGCCTTGAGATCGAACAGGGCATACCCCCCCAGGTATTGGCCGGTGGCGCTATCGTAATTCCGGCCCACCGCCCGCATGCCGAGGGTGGTCGAGGCCTCGTCCGTCGGCCGCCAGGTCACGCTCAGATTGCCCTCGTGACGCGGCCGTCGCGGCAGCACCTGTCCGGTGGCATTGTTGCGGCTCTCGCTGTAGGTGTGGGCGGCGGACAGCGACAGGTCGTCGCGCAGATCGGCGGACAACGAGGTTTCCAGCCCATAGGCGCGGCTGGACGAGATGTTGTCGTACCCGGAGGGCCAGGTCCAGGTGATCAGTTCCTTGGTGCGGCTGTCGAACCAGGTGACGTCGGCGACGATCCGGTCTTCCCAGAATCCCTGTTCCACGCCGACGTCCCATCCCCGGCTGGTCTCCGGTTGCAGGTCGGCGTTGCCCCAGGTGGCGTCGTAGAGTTCGAACAGGCTGGGCGCGCGGAACCCGGTGCCCCAACTGGCGTGGACCCGGGTGCCCGTCGCGTCGAGGAGATAGGCGGCGGTGGCCCGCCAGGTTTCGTGCTCGCCGAACGCGGCGTGATCGTCGAGACGGCCGCCGAAGGTCAGGGACAGGCTTTCATCCAGCAAATCGACATGATAATCGGCATAGAAGCCGTTGTTGCGCACCGATTCGTCGATGCCGCCGCTGGTTTCCGACGTTTCGCGCTCGGTTTCCGCGCCGAACACGAGCCTGTGGCCGTCGAGGACGTTCCAGACGCCCTGGTATTCCAGCTTGTCCTTGGTTCCCTCGTAGAACGCGGTCTGAGTGGTGCCGGCGAAGGTGTCCCTATCCGTGCTGCTGGCCGAAGCCGAAAGCGTGCTGACGAAATCGCCCTCGAACAGCGACAGATCGGCGGCCAACTTGCCGCTGCGCTCCGATTTATCCATGTTCTCGTCGCCGTCGACGGCCCGCCCGCCGCTCCAACTGTCGTATTGCAGTTCCGAGTTCATGGCCCGCACGACCGCCTCGAAGCTCAGCCAGTCGGTGGCGCGGACGCCAAACCGTCCGTTCAGGGTGACGTTGGTATAACCGTCCCCCTCGATGTTGCCGACCCGCTCGCTGCCGGCGGAAAAACCGCCCACGTCCTCGAAGACCACGTCGGTGGCGTAGTCGAACCGTCCTTCCGACCCCGAAACGCCGGATCGGAGATTGATCGTCTCGTGGCTGCCGTATTCGGCGCCGGCGGTGACGCGCGGCGCTCCCTTTCCCCGGCGGGTGACGATGTTGATCACGCCGCCGATGGCGTCGGCGCCATAGAGCGTGCTCTGCGGGCCGCGCACGATCTCGATGCGTTCGATGTCGCCGGCCATCAGATGACCGAAATCGTAGCTTTGCTGCGTGCCGGTGGGGTCGGCCACCTCGATGCCGTTGATCAGAACCAGGGTATGATGCCCCTCCATGCCCCGCATGCGCACCGAGGTTGCGTTCCCCGGGCCTCCGGCGCGGGACACCGCGAGACCCGGAACCTTGCGCAGGATCTCCGAGACCTCGCGCACCTGCTCGCGCTCCAGGTCCTCGGCGGTGATCACGGTCACCGAGCTGCCGAGCTTGTCGGCCGGCGTGGCGATGCGGTTGGCCGTCACCACCATGTCGGGAATCGCTCCGTCCCGCGACTGCTGTGCCTTCGCCGGCATCGGGGCCGTGGCGAGCAGCGTTCCGCCAACCAGGGCCGCGAGGCCGAGAGCGTGCATTGGGCCTTTGACATGCGCCGTGCCTTGGATCACTTTTTTCATTGCAGACTCCATCTGCGTGAATGGTTCATCCGTTCACGGGGAGCGATGGGGGGTCCGCCAAGACGCCATCGCTTCCCATGCGCCGCGAGAAGGCTCCGGGGTCCGCCAGGACGCCGGGGTCTTCTTTTCTTCGAGCGAGGGACGGGGAGAGCCGCCCCTCGGATCGAATACCGGGCGGTCTCGGGGCGGGGCCCATGAACACGGCCCCCGCCGGACCGGCCGATTGCGGATGGGAAGCTGCGAAAAAAGAACAGAATCCCCACCCCGGCAACGAAGTGCGTCACCACGATGGGGTTCCACGCCAACAAGCCTCCCCGCTCGCCGGACGGATGACGCGGATGTTGGCAGGTCTCCTGACTCGCGGGTCGTGACCCAGGCCTCGGCCTTCCCGGTTTCCCAGTGGCCTTTGGGGATGCCTGGACTCACCGCTTACAGTTGCGGGGGCAGTGCCGGATTTTCACCGGCTTCCCTTTTCACCCGCCCGAGGGCGGGCACCAACATCGATGTTCCCGATACAATGAGCACCGTGGCGGTGTCAAGCGAGCCGACGCCTCGCCGAGACATCGGCCGCGCCGCGTCCCGGGGCGTGATCGCGAAAACCCTGGCGGCGCCGTGGTCTCAAGGCCATCGGCCACGGGAGAGCTCTCGGTGAGGGTGGGTGGTTATCAGCCGCAGCCGCTGGCCGGGTTGCCGATCATCGACAGGAATTCGCGGCGGGTCGAGGGGTTCTCGCGGAACGCGCCCAGCATGTGGCTGGTCACCATGCTCACCCCCGGCTTGCGGACGCCGCGCGTGGTCATGCACTGATGCGCCGCCTCGATCACCACGGCGACCCCGTGTGGTTGCAGGACGCCGCTGATGGTGTTGGCGATCTGCGCCGTCATCTTCTCCTGGATCTGGAGCCGCTTGGCGTAGACCTCGACGATCCGGGCCAGCTTCGAGATGCCGACCACGCGGTATTGGGGAATATAGGCGACGTGGGCTTTGCCGATGATCGGCACCATGTGGTGTTCGCAGTGGGATTCGAAACGGATGTCCTTGAGCAGCACCATCTCGTCGTAGCCGTCGGTTTCCTCGAAGGTGCGTTCCAGAATTTCCCGTGGGTCCTGGGCGTAGCCGGCGAAGAACTCCTCGTAGGCGCGGACAACCCGGCGCGGGGTATCGATCAGGCCCTCGCGGGTCGGATCGTCGCCCGCCCAGCGGATCAGGGTGCGCACCGCCGCCTCGGCCTCGTCTCGGGACGGCGCGGGGATTGCCAGCGCGGACCGGGACTCCGGCTTCGAGCGGTTTTTGTTCGTATAGGTCACGGCGGGTGTCCTCGTCGCTTGGTTGCTGCTCGGGGAGATATGCGAACCGGTCGTCGCCGCTTCAAGCAAAATGGCCGCGAATGCGAATCAGTTCATTGCCGCCATTTCGTGCGGGCTGTCGAGCGAAAAGGCCGGCACGTCGACCAGGAAGATATCGCCGCTTTCGGATTCCATCTCGTAGGTGCCGACCATCAGCCCGGACGGGGTCAGCAGCGGCGTGCCGGAGGTGTATTCGAAGCTCTCCCCGGGCTCCAGCACCGGCTGTTCGCCGACCACTCCGGACCCCCGCACTTCCTGGCGGCGACCGCGCGCGTCGGTGATGGTCCAATGACGGTTCTTCAGTTGCACCACCAGGGGACCGTTGTTCTCGATGTGCACCCGGTAGGCCCACACGTAGTGGCTTTCCTCGGGGGTCGATTGGTCCTCAAGGAAGAATGGTTCCACCGTGACGGTGATGTCGCGCGTGGTGCGGGAGTACATGAAGCAGGTTCCGATCGGTCGTGACCCTCGGTATCGACCCCGAAGTTTAGGACAGCCAGCGGAATTGTCCAGCACCGGGCGTCATGATCCGGGCATCATGGTCCGGCGGTATGCGGCGGAATGCCGGGCGGGATCACCGGAATCGGCTCCGCGGCGTCGCTCGCTCGCGGGTCGGGCAGCAGCGGGTCGAGGCTGCGCATGAGGTGGCTGACCACGCCGTCCTGGAATTCCGGGCGCACCGCCGACCAGGTCACCCACAGGCCGCCGCGGTCCTCGTGGGCCCGGAGCGCGCCGTCGTTGCGCACCTCGGTGAGCACCAGGGCCAGGTTCTGGGCGCGACCGACGCGCAGCCATTGGGGTTGCACGCCGCCGTGCCAGACCACGTAGACGCCGCTCAGGCGGGCCAGCCCGAACTCGTCCGGGCGCACGTCGGCCAGCCGCCAGAAACGGCCGTCGGGATCGCGCACCCAGTGCGGATCATGGATCCCCAGGTCGTCGCGGCCGATCAGAAAATCGATCAGGGACATGGATCGTCTGTGTCCTCGTCGTGGCGCCGGGCGATCGCGTGGCGGAATCCATTATGGCGGCTGCCCACGGTTTGGGAAGACGGGGCGGATGGCGCGACGCGATTGCCGGATGATCCGCTCGAAAACCGTGTTCGGTCGCCATCGCGCCCTTCGGCGAGTTCGGCAGCGGTCAGGCCGACGACCGCGCGCTAGAAATGCTCCATCCCGGCGTTCGCGCGGCGTTTCAGCAGATCGACGACGCGCTGGGTCAGGATCAGTTCCATGGCGTAGGCCATCTTGCCGCCCGGAATGACCAGCGTGTTGAAGCCGGTGATCATGGCCCCCTCGATCAGGCCCTTGAGATTGATCTTGTACTCGACGCTCGGTTTATCCTTCACGAAGTGGATCAGCACCAGGCTCTGATCCGGGGTCGGGATTTCGGTGGCGCAGAACGGATTGCTGGTATCGGTCAGGGGGATGCGCTGGAAGTTGATGTGGGTCTCGGAGAACTGCGGAACGATGTAGTGCATGTAGTCATACATGCGCCGATGGATCGTATCCATGATCGCCGCCTGCTCATAGCCCCGGTCGGCCTTGTCCCGGTTGATTTTCTGGATCCATTCCAGATTGATGGTCGGGCAGACGCCGATGAGCAGGTCCACCTCGTTCGCCATGTTGATGCCGTCGGCAACCACCCCGCCGTGCAGTCCCTCGTAGAACAGCATGTCGGTGTTCGGCGGGATCGGCTCCCAGGGCGTGAAGGTGCCTTGCTCGGCCCCATACAGGGCGGCCTCTTCCTCGTTGTGAATGTAATGCCGGCGCTCCCCCGATCCCGACTCTCCGTAGTCGCGAAATACCTCGAGCTGTTTTTCGAACAGGTTTCCCTCGGGTCCGAAATGGCTCAGGTTGCGTCCCTCCCGACGCGCCTTCTCGATCTCCTCCTTCATTTCCGCGCGATCGTAACGGTGAAAGCAATCTCCCTCGATCGTCGCCGCCGTGGCGCCGACGCGCCCGAAGATGTGCTCCAGCGCCCGCTTGACGGTGCTGGTCCCGGCCCCGGACGAGCCGGTGACGGCAATGATCGGATGTTTCCTGGACATGCGGCTTTCCTCCCCATTGTTTTTAAAACACACCTTGGATACGTCGCGGCCCGTTGGACGGCGACGCGAAACGTTCGCGGCAGAGTCTTCCGGGGCCAATGCCCCGGACGACCGCCGGCGATTGGTTTTCTTGCGCCGCGCCGTGGACGTCATCGAACGCCTTGCCCGGCCCAACGGGCAAGAAATTCATGGCGCGGCCAAGCGGAAAATCGACGGCGTGACCTGAACCCCGAAAATACCATACTTGAATTAAGCCGATTGTCTCGTGGTGTTGGCCTTCATGTAAACTTCATGGGTCGACCCGGGCATCCACCTCATGCGGCGCGCTGCTCGGCGACTGGCCGATCATCGTTGCCAACGGCCTGATCTCGATCATCCTGGCGTTCAAGCTGCGTTACGGGTGACCGAGCGCGTGATCGAGAAAGCGCGCGATCTCGGCCAGAAGGCGCGGCGGATCCCGGAACTGATGGGGCAACACGAAAAAGCCATGCCCCGCGTGGTGCAGCCAGCGTTCGCGGACCTCCACCCCGGCCGCCCGAAGCGCGCCGGCGAACCGCCGCGCCCCGGCGACCGGAACCACCTCGTCGTCCACCGCGTGGATCACCAGGGTCGGCGGCAGATCGGGAGAAACGTGCAGCAACGGCGATGCCTCGGCCCAGCGGTCGCCCAGGATGTGCAGGCCGAACCCGCCGTCCGGGGCGGTATCGAGAGCCGCGCCGAGCACGACCAGGGCGGCCGGGCGGCGGTCGGGCGCCGCGTCGCGGGCCGCCCAGAACGCCAGATGGCCGCCCGCCGAGACGCCGAACACGGCGATCCGCCGGCCATCCACCGGAAACCGGCCATCCAGGCCGCCGGCCAGCACGCCGAGAGCCGCCCGGGCATCGTCCATGGCGTCGAACGGCGTCGTCCGGTCGCGCCACGCCAGGCGGTATTCGGCCGTCGCGGCGAGGTACCCAAGGCGCGCGAAATGGTCGGCGTAGTATTCCAGCTCGCCCGGTTCGCCGCCCTCCCAACCGCCGCCGTGCAGCAGCAGCAGGGCCGGACGCGGACCGGGAAAGGATGCCGGATCGGGCACCGTCAGGTGCAGGTGGAGTGTCCGCTCGCGCCGCGCCGCATAGGGGACGAGATGTTTTTCCGACGTCATGCGGTCGTTCCGTCGTTGTCGCGTGA
The DNA here is from genome assembly GCA_028282245.1 of Magnetospira sp. Classification (GTDB taxonomy): domain Bacteria; phylum Pseudomonadota; class Alphaproteobacteria; order Rhodospirillales; family Magnetospiraceae; genus JANQGL01. The sequence continues at coordinate 13,568 of JANQIL010000122.1, read as the reverse complement.
TTCGCGGCCGATGCTTTCCCATATGAAGACTTCAGGCACCAACCGCGCGGTTTTCCGGGGCCGTCGTCCGGCCATGCTAACGCGACGCGGCAACGCGGGAAACGGCGCATCGACATGGGAGGAAGACATGAGATTCACGACCCTTGCCGTCCTGGCCACGCTGCTCTCGTTTCCGGCCCAGGCCACGGACCGCACTCCGGCACCCGAAGGCGCCCGCGCCTATATCGTTTCGCCGACCGACGGGGCGACGGTGTCCAGTCCGCTGACGGTGGTGTTCGGCCTCTCCGGCATGGGGGTCGCTCCGGCCGGGGTCGAGGCGGGGTCGACCGGCCACCACCATCTGCTGGTCGATACCGACCTGCCGCCGCTGGATGCCGCGATCGTGGCCGATGACCGTCACATCCACTTCGGCGGCGGCCAGACCGAGACCACGCTGGATCTGGCCCCCGGGCCGCATACCCTGCAACTGCTGCTCGGCGATCACGGCCACGTGCCGCACGATCCGCCGGTGGTCTCGGAGAAAATCTCGATCATCGTGCGCTGACCAGCCGGATCAACACCGGCAGGGCGAGGCTCAGGGCGAGAATACGCAATACGTGGTGGACGGCGATGAAGGCCGGATCGTGGCCGAGCGCCAGTCCCATGGCCGACATCGCCTCCACCCCGCCCGGCGCGTAGGCCACCCAGACCTGGCCCAGCGGCAGATCGAGCGCGACGGCGGCGGCGGCGGCGAAGCCCCCCGACATCAGCAGCGCCGCCATGACATAGATCAGTCCGGTGCCCAGACCCCGGCTCAGTTCGCGCCGGGTCACGCCGAGGAAACGGGCTCCGATGGCGCAACCGGTGACCACGAATCCGGGCGCCAGCAGCCACGTCGGCGGCTGTCCGTGGACCAGCCCGCCCAGATGCGCCGCCACGCTGACCAGCATGGCGCCGAGCAGGAACCCGGCCGGAACCTTCAGCCGCGACATCACCCATCCGCCGGCCAGGCCGGCCAGGATCAGGATCCCCAGGGCGGCATCCGGCGCCGGGACGGGCATCGCCGGCGCCGCGACCGGGATCACCAAGGCGCCGAGAATCGGCGGCAGGGCGGCGGTCAGAATGAGCAGCCGGACGCCCTGATTGAGGGCCACCCGGCGCACGTCGCCATGGCCCTCGGCGGCCAGGGCCAGGGCATTGCTCAATGCGCCCGGCGAGGCGGCCAGCAGGGCGCTGGCCGAATCGAAGTCGCCGAACCGGCGCAGGTACCAAACGCCGGACGCCATGATCGTCGCCAGGCACAGTCCCATCAAGGCGATGCTAAGCGGCCAGGCCGCCGCCTGGCGTAGGGTTTCCGGGTCGATCCCGGACCCCATGGAGAGGCCGATCAGCGCGAAGGCTGCGTTGCGCAGGCCCGTCGGCACGGCCGTGGGAACGCCGCCCAGGGCGGCCAGGGTCACCGCGAGCGCGCCGCCGACCAGCCAGGCGGCCGGCAGACCGGCCCAGAAGGCAAGGCCGCCGCCCGCCGCGCCGATGCCGATGGTGATCGTGGCGGCGCGCGGGCCGGTCAAGACACGAAACGGCACCGCGCCGCGGGGGTGCGCGTATCCATGTTGCGGCCACGGTTGACATGGTCGTCGATCTCGGCCGCCGCGCCGATCATCCGACCGTAGAGGAACACCGTGAAGGCCGCCGTCTCCAGATCCTTCGAGCGCAGTTTACCGGACCGGTAGTCTTCCCACAGCAGGCCCAGCAGCAAGGCCGCGATCACCGCGTCGACGTTGACGCAGAACACATAGGGCGAGGCGCCGACGTCGAACAGGGCCTGCACCACCTCGCGGTAATAGGCGTGAAAGATGTTGTGATCGCCGCGCCGCTCCATGAACTCGGCGATAAAACGCTCTCGCGGATCGTAGTTCACCGGCTTGTCGCGAAACACCGGGTGGTGGATGCCGGGCACCGTCTGCACCTCGTTGCCCAGGTCCTTGGCCAGCGCCTTGTCACGCTTGTATTGTTTGGCGAAGGTCATCGCCATCTCGCGCAGGTCGAGGCCGTGGTTGGGATCGGTCGGGTCGGCGAGGCCGCTGTCGGCGAACTGATCGAGCAGGAACGCCATGCCCTCGAAGCCGTTGCCGCCGTGGGTGTAACCGGTATGGGTCAGAAAACCGACCATCGCCTTGTTGATCTGCACCCGCTCCGGCGATTGCGGGCCGTCGGCCGACACCGCGCCCTTGGCGCCCTGGGCCGAGATGGCGCCCGGCCCGTTGGAGATCAGGAGGCCGATCAGGATTTGCAGGGGCTTCGCCTGTTCCGGGGTCGGCTTGCGGCCGGTCATCGCGAGAAACGCGAGGTCGGCCATGGTCCAGGACTCGAAGCGTTCCTCGCGCGGAATGTCCCATAGCGACCCGGTCTTGTGGTGGTGGCCGGGAATGGTGGCGCCGATCATCACCCCATAGAGGCGCAGGTACCAGGGCAGCTTGGTCGCGGTCAGCCGCGAGATGCGCTTGCGCATCAATGGTCCCCAGGCGATGGTGGTGGCGATGGCGGCCAGAATGCCGTCGCGGTGCACCCGTCCGTCGAGGGACTCCAGCAGCTTCAGGAACACCGACCTGCCGCCGCGCGCCCGCAGCGCCTTGAGCATCGCCTCCGGACGCACCGATTCGTCGTCCTCGCCGGCCAGGAACAGGGCGCGGGTGTCGTCGTCGATGTCGATCCGGCCGAGATCGAAGGATTCGTCGCGCGCGTCCTCCAGACCGCTGTGCGCGAACAGATCGATCAGCCGCTCGGTCGCCTTGAGGGCCCGCTCGACCCGCTTCGGGCCGACGATGGCGGCCGCCGCGGCCATCACCGCGTTGGGCGCGTTGCCGGCCTCGCGGGCCGCGTCGGCGGCGATCAGAAGCGGATCGCCGACCAGATTGGACTCCGCGGCCACCGCCACGTCGAGCAGCGCCCGGTCGTTGTCGCTCGCGATCTCGTGGACCAGCGGCAGGGCGAAGTTGGCCTCCAGCGGCTCCAGCGCCAGATCGAGCACCGAATAGCCGTGCACGCTGGTCACCTGGGTCGTCGGATCCATGCGGGTCGCCCCGGAGGTGTCCTTCATGTTCTGGCGCGGCGCCACGAAGCCGACCTGCCGCGCCCACGCCGCCAACTGGCGGGCGTAGGGCTCGGGGGGCGGCGCCGGTTCGAGGGTCAGCTCGGGCGGCAGCTTGACTCCATGGTGGGCGGTCAGCCAGGGCTTGAGGTCGAGACTGCCGGTCGGCGCGAAATCCGGCTCCAGGCGTCGCAACGCCATCACGTCGGTCAGGGCCTGCGGAATGTGGGCGATGTTGGTCACCACCGCGCCCTTGGCGGTGCAGGCCCGGTTGTCCGGCGAATACAGCGAGTCGACGCCGAACCTGTCCATGAACCAGCGTTCCTTGCTCTCCGCGTCGTCGCCCGAGCCGGCCATCGCCCCGGCGTGGCCGACGGCGCGGGTCAGCTTGGCCTTCCAGCGCCCGACCACGCAGGCCACCACGGGTTTGGTAAAGGTCACGTCGCGCTCGTAGTAGCCGCCGGGTTCGACATACAGCACCGCCGCCTTGCTGCGTCGGTCGTTGGACAACGCGTAGGCGAATTCGGCGAGGGCGAAGTGGATGTAGACGTCCTTGCCGGACGAGATCAGGGTGGTGGTTCCCCAGCCGGCGGTGGCCAGGTAGTTGGCGATCGTCGTGGTGAAGTTGCCGGAGTTGGAATACAGCGCCACCGAGCCCTTGATCAGGCTCTCCTCCGGGTTGTCGCCGCCCAGCGCGCCGCCGATCCGCACGTGGTTCCAGGCATCCGCGACGCCCAGGCAGTTGGCGCCGAACACATCCACTCCGTTGGCCTGGGCCAGGGCGCGGATTTCCCGGGCGTCGTGGATCGACACCTTCTCGGTCAGGATGATTACCTTGTTGAGCAGCGGGTTGACCCGCACCAGTTCGGCCACCCCGTCGCGCACCCCGGCCGGCGGCAAATAGACGATACCGACGTTGAACTCGTGACCGTCGCTCAGGCCCTGCAACACGTTGTCGTAGACCGGGATATCGCCGAGCCCGGTTTTCAGCATCTGGCCGCGACGGCCGGGCGAGGTGCCGAACACGATGTTGCCCCCCGAATACGCGTGGCTGACCGGGCTGACGCCGCGCGACTCGGTGCCCAGGATGTTGAGCACGCAGACCCGGTCCTGCCGGGTCGCCACCTGTTCCAGCGACGCTATTCCGACGTAGTAGGGAAACGAGCCCACGCCCTGCTTGAACATGCCGAAGTCTTTCCTGATCGTGAATATGAACGGAGGGGACTGAACACCTAGTGTCCCGAATCCGAAGTTCGGAGCATTGTTTGGCAGGCGCTTTCGAACTTCGAATCCACCACACTAGGCCGCTTGCGGGTCCTTGATTCCGAGCGACCGCGCCACCTCGTCGCGGCCGCCCCGTTTCATCCAGCGGTCGACGGCCTGGGTGAAGTTGACCACCTCGCTGATCGCCGAATCGAACCCGAACATGTGGTAGGGCAAGCCGAGGGCATCCAGGGTATCGGCGAAGTATCCCAGCCCGCGCACCAGATTGGGGCCGCCGCGCCCGACCACCACGTAGAGGGGGGTCGGACCGTGCTCGCTGAAATATTCGCGCAGGGCATCGGCGATGCCGCGAAAGGTGGTGTAGATGTCCGTATTGTTGGCCTTGCCGCCGATCACGAACAGCACGTTGGACTGCGCCAGCCAGTGCTTGAAGCATATCCGCGCCACGTCGCGCATCTTCTCGTAGGGCGGGTTGCCGCCGAAGTCCGACGAAATGATCGCGTCGTCGCCCAGCACCTCGGTGACCAACGAGTTGGCGCCGCCACCGAAGGTTGGCGCCAGAATGGTGCCGTTGGCGTTGATCACGTAGACGTCACTCTGCCCCTGATAGGTGCGGAGCTGATTGATTTCCTGTTCGAAGTTGGAGTAGTCGACGGCGAACACGCTCTCCGGAATGCCGAGACGGCGCCAGCGCGGATCGTCGCGGTCGAATCCACATTTGAAGTCGCAGGCGACCGGGATCAGGCGCCCCTGGGCGCCGGGCCGCAGCCGGATCGGATTCAGCTCCAGGGTGGTCATGCCGTAGTGGTGGTACAGCTCCCAGAGCTTGGGCAGATGCTGCACCAGCGGCGACACGATCTCGCGCGGCGCCCCGGTGGCGGCCAGCGCATTGGCGACCACGAACGCCTTGAGCCCGGTCAGGGATTCGAACGGCACGCGGACCACCTCATGCTTCGGCAACTCCTCGATGTCGACTCCGCCGCGATGGGTGAGGGTCATGGTCGGGGCGCGGAACTCGGTGGCGTCGGTGATCGCGAAATAGACCTCGTGCTCGGCCGGCACCGCGCCCTCGAAGGTCACGCCCTGGGACTTCGCGCGGTGATTGCCATGAAGGTGTTCGACGAAATACAGGCGTTCCTTCTCGGCCAATGCGGCCTCCAGGTCGGAGGCCCGGCCGATCAGGCCGGCCTTGCCCTTCTTGCCGACCCCGCCCTTGAACAGCGGCTTGACGAACACCTCGCCATGGCGCGCGATGAAATCCCGAATGTCGTCTTCCGAGGCGTCGGGACCCAGCACCTCGGCGTGCGGGAACTCCACGATGTCGAGCAACTGCGCGCCATGGAGTAGTCCGGAAAGCTGCACTGTCTTTATCTCCCCTCGGATGGTCCGGCCCCGTCAGGCGGGCCGACGCGGCGGATTGTCCAACAAAAAAACGTCCATGGCCACCCCGATGAATCCGGAATCGTGATTCGCCCGATTTTCGCGATTTATTTATGGAATTTCGCGCCGGCGACCTTTGATCAACGGTCGGTTTTCTTTGCTTTCGAATCCGCGAGCCAGTATCTGTAGGGGCCTCCGCGAAAGCCGGGACCGATGACAGAAAAAACCGCGACGTTGGCCGACCTCAGGGCCGAAATCGACCGCATAGACGACACGCTGCACGACTTGGTGATTCGCCGCTCCGAGGTCGGAGCCATGATCGGCGATTTGAAAGGCCACGACGGTTTGGCCCTGCGCCCGGCCCGCGAGGCGGCGATCCTGCGCCGTCTCGCGACCCGTCATAGCGGGCGCATGGTCAAGGCCGACCTGGTGCAGATATGGAAGGAACTGCTGGGCTCCTCGGTTCGTCAGCAGGGGCCGTTCTCGGTCGCGGTCTGCGAGGGCGGCGGCTGCCGGGCCCTGGCGCGCGACCAGTTCGGCGCCCGCACCCCGATGACCGGCTTCGAGTCGGCGCGCCGGGTGGTCGAGGCGGTGACCAAGCGCGAGGCCTCGGTCGGTGTGCTGCCGTTTCCGATCCCGCGCGATCCCGATCCCTGGTGGCGGTTCCTGGTCAACGAGGCGGAGGGCGCGCCTCGGGTGGTCAACCGGCTTCCCTGGGGCGGCCCGCCCGGCGGCACCCTGGGCGACGAGGGCGACGCCCTGGTGGTCGCCGATCTGGCGCACGAGGACACCGGGAAGGACCGCTCGCTGTTCGTGTTCGATGCCGAGGCCGAGTTCAACCGGGCCAGCATCGACGCCGCCCTGACCCGGGTCGGCCTGACCGTGACCCTGAGCGCCCTGTGGTACGACACCGAGAAGCCGCGCGTGTGGCTGCACATGGTCGAGATCAAGGGCTTCGCGGCGGCCGACGACGAGCGCATCCGGCGGGCCGGGGAATACCTGGGTCCGGCGGTCAAGCGGGTGGTGCCGCTGGGCGGCTACCCGGTGCCGCTCGATCTGGTCGATCCGGCGGCCGGCTCAGCTTGAGGATTCAAGGAGGATTCCCCGCATGACCCTTCCGACACCGCAACCCGGCGTGCTGGACATCGCTCCCTACGTGGGCGGGGAGTCCAGGCTCGATGGCGTGGACCGCATCATCAAGCTGGCCTCCAACGAGAACCCGCTCGGGTGCAGCCCGGCCGCCAAGCAGGCCCTCGTCGCCTCGGTCGACGCGTTGAACCGCTATCCAGACGGCGGCGCCACGGCGCTGCGCGCGGCGCTCGGGCGCCGCCACGGGATCGATCCGGCGCGGATCGTCTGCGGATCCGGCTCCGACGAGTTGATCGGCCTGCTATGCCATGCCTATGCCGGACCGGGCGACGAGGTGCTCCACAGCGCCCACGGATTCCTGATGTACGCGCTCTATGCCAAGGGCGCCGGCGCGGTTCCGGTCACGGCGCCGGAAACCGATCTGACGGCCGACGTCGACAACCTGCTGGCGGCGGTGACCGAACGCACCCGCGTTCTGTTTCTGGCCAATCCCAACAACCCGACCGGCACCTGCCTGACGGCCGACGACCTGCGTCGTCTGCGCGCCAGCCTGCGCGACGACGTGCTGCTGGCGATCGACGCCGCCTATGCGGAGTATGTCGTCGCCAACGACTATTCGGATGGCCGCGATCTTGTCGAGGCGACCGCCAACACGGTGATGCTCCGCACCTTCTCGAAGGCCTACGGCCTGCCGGCCCTGCGCCTCGGCTGGGCCTACGGGCCGCCGGCGGTGATCGACGTTCTGAACCGGGTGCGCGGCCCGTTCAACGTCAGCGCGGCGGCCCAGGCGGCCGGACTCGCGGCCCTGGAGGACCAGGCCTTCATCGACCTGTCGCGCGACCACAACACCTATTGGCGCGACTGGCTGGCGACCCGGCTGCGCGATCTCGGACTGGACGTGCCGCCGAGCGCCGGCAACTTCGTGCTGGCCCGCTTCGAATCCTCCGAACGCGCCGAGGCGGCCGACGCCTTTCTGCGCGCGCGCGGCCTGATCGTGCGCCGGATGGCCGGTTACGGCCTGCCGGAGAGCCTGCGCGTCACGGTCGGCGCCGGCGACGAGAACGAGAGTCTCGCCGCCGCGCTGGCCGAGTTTCTCGGGCCGGAGTAGAGCCGGCATGGACTCCCCCCTGTTCGCGCGCGCGGCGCTGATCGGCATCGGCCTGATCGGCTCTTCCCTGGCCCGGGCGATGCGGCGCGACGGGCTGGCCGGTCATGTCGCCGTCTGCACGCGCCGCGACTCGACCCTCGACGAGGCGCGCGGCCTGGACCTCGGCGACAGCTACACCACCGACCCGGCGGAAGCGGTGCACGGCGCCAATCTGGTGATGATCTGCGCCCCGCTCGGCGCCTACGCGGCCATCGCCGAGCGCGTCGGGGCCGCCCTCATGCCCGGCTGCGTGGTCAGCGACGTGGGATCGACCAAGACTTCGGTGATCCGCGATCTGTCGCCGCATATCCCCGACGGCTGCCACCTGGTGCCCGGCCATCCGGTGGCCGGCACCGAGCATTCCGGGCCGGCGGCCGGGTTCGCCGATCTGTTCCGCGACCGCTGGTGCATCCTGACCCCGCCGCCGGGCACCGATCCGAAGGCCACGGCGCTGGTCGCCGCGCTGTGGGAGCGGGCCGGCATGTCGGTCCAGGTGATGGACCCGGAGCACCACGACAGGGTGCTGGGCATCACGTCGCACCTGCCGCACCTGATCGCCTATACCATCGTCGGTACCGCCTGCGCCCTGGAGAGCGATCTCCAGAAGGAGGTCGTGAAGTACTCGGCCGGCGGGTTCCGGGACTTCACCCGCATCGCCGCCTCCGACCCGGTGATGTGGCGCGACGTGTTCCTGAACAACAAGGACGCGGTGCTGGAGATGCTGCAACGCTTCACCGAGGATCTGACGGCCCTGCAACGGGCCATCCGCTGGGGCGAGGGCGACGTGTTGCAGCACCACTTCGAGAAGACCCGCGAGATCCGGCGCGGCGTGATCGACATGCACCAGGCCGGGACGTTCCTGCCGACCGAGAGCGACGGCCCGTAGGCATGATCGCGCACGCCTCGGAGGGTTGTCTCCGGGCGGGCGTCCACGCACGGAATCCGTATCATGCGAAACCCGAACAATTGATTCGGGTTTCCTGCCCCTCGCCGGGCGCGGGCTCCGCCCGCTGGGCCGTCGCCGCAATGGCGACTCGGTACGGATCCCGAATGGATCATCCGGAATCCGTATCAGGCGTCGCCCGAACGAGTCTTGTCGCTGCTCAGAATGGTGATGATCACATGCTGGTCCACCGGCCGGCTGAAATAGAATCCCTGGACGGTGTCGCAGCCGTGTTGGGAGAGGAAATTCAGTTGTGCCTCGGTCTCGACCCCCTCGGCGCAGCTCTTGAGCCCAAGCCGGCGGGCCAGCAGGAGGCTGACCTCGACGATGGCCCGCGCCTCCTCGCTGACCGCGATGTCGGAAATGAAGGCGCGGTCGATCTTCAGCTCGGTGAAGGGCATCCGGTACAGTTCCTGCAATGATGAAAACCCGGTGCCGAAATCGTCGACCGCAAGCCGGAATCCCTTGACCCGCGCCCGGGTCAGGATTTCCATCGCGTGCTTTGGGTTGGCCATGGCCGCGGTTTCGGTGACTTCCAGAATGATCCGGTCGGGCGCCACCCCGGCCTTCTCGCAGATCGCCGCCAGGCGGTCGGGGATCGCGAGGTCGGCGAGCAGTTCCGGCGGCAGGTTGACCGCCACCGAAACGATATGGCCATCGGCCTCCCATGCCCGGATCCTTTGGACCGCCTGCTCCAGCATCGTGCTGGTCAGGAGATCCAGGAGCCCGCCCTCGACGGCCAGCGGCAGAAGAATGTTGGGGCTCAGCAGGCCGTGTTCCGGGTGCTGCCAGCGGACCAGCGCCTCGACCTCGTTGGCGGTCCAGCGCAGGCCGTCGGCGCGGCTGAACTTGGGCTGGAAATAGGCCACCAGCTCCCCGCGCGGGATCCCCTCGGCCAGTTCCCCGGCCGTTGGTCCGGCCTTGGGCGACCCGGACGGACTCGACAGCAGGTTTTCCAGTTGCCGGATCTCGATCGGCTTGGTCAGGGCGCCGTTCATCCTGAGCCCCAGATTCTCGCCCACCTGCAACGCCGTCTTCACGACGCGGCTATCGAGGCCGCTGATCACGGTCACCAGCGCCTCGCAGTTCTCGGTGGCAAGGTAGCGCAGCAGCTCGATTCCGTCCGCTCCGGGCATCTGAAGGTCGGTCACCACGTGGGTCGGCTCGAACTCCGCGACCCGGTCCTTGAATTCGGCGACATTGCCGACGATGCTGACGGTGAAGCCGAGGTCCTCGGCGACGGCGGCGATGAACCTTCCGATTCCCGGGTCGTCGTCGACGATCAATAGCCGATTAGGTGTGGTCTGGGTCACGGGTCGGGTCTCCATTGGCGTCCAGGGCCGCGCGCACGGCGCGGGCCAGTTCGTCGTTCTGGTAGGGCTTGCGCAGCAGCGCGAAGGGGCTCTCGCCGTTCATCAGATCCTTGGGGTATCCGGACGTCAGCAGCACCTTGAGTTGGGGGCGCAGCCGGGTCGCCCGGGCGGCCAGGGCCGGGCCGTGCAGGCCGCCGGGCATCACCACGTCGGTGAACAGCAGGTCGATCGAGGAATCGGCTTCCAGGAGGCGCAGCGCGCCCTGGCCGTCGGCCGCCGTGAGCGTCCGGTAGCCGAGGTGTTCGAGGATGCTGACCGCCGTGTAGCGGACCGATTCCTGATCCTCGACCACCAGCACCGTCTCGGTGCCGGTCGGCTCGCTCTCGTCGTCGCGCGCCCGCACCGCCGCCGCCGGTGCCGCTTCCGTGATCGGGAAATAGAGCCTGAAGCTCGTGCCGTGGTCCGGTTCGCTATAGAGGTTGATATGGCCTCCCGACTGCTTGACGAAGCCGTAGACCATGCTCAGCCCAAGGCCGGTGCCACCGCCCTCGGGCTTGGTGGTGAAGAAGGGCTCGAAGGCCTGGCGCTGCACCTCCGGCGTCATGCCGATGCCGGTATCGGACACCATGATCACGGCATACGGGCCCGGCTCCACGTAATGGTGGAGTTTCGCGTAATCCGCGTCGAGCATCACGGTTTCCGTATGGATCAGCAGGCGCCCGCCGCCGGGCATGGCGTCGCGCGCGTTCACCACGAGATTGAGCAGCGCCGATTGGAGCTGCGACAGGTCGACCTCGACCATGCCATCGGAGGCGGCGAGGTCGAGGTCGATCTCGATGTGCTCGCCGATGGTCCGCCGCAGCATTTTCTCCAGCCCCTGGACCGCGTCGTCGATCGCCAGAACCTCCGTTTCGAGATGCTGGTGGCGGCTGAACGCCAGGAGCTGACGTGTCAGTTCGGCGCCGCGCCGGGTCGCTTCGAGGGCCTGCTCGGCGAAGGCGCCAATCGTGTCGTTGGCGCCGAGCTTGCGCTGAAGGAGTTGCAGGTTGCCCATGATGACGGCGAGGATGTTGTTGAAATCGTGGGCCACGCCGCCCGTGAGATGGCCGATGGATTCCATTTTCTGCGCCTGGTGCAGGCGTTCCTGGGCCAGCCGCTTTTCGGTGATGTCCTGCATCGACACCACCGCGCCGATCTTGCGGCCGTTTTCGGCCAGCATCGGTTCCGCGTTGGCGACGATGTTGTATTTCTGTCCGTCCGTGCGCACGATGACCATTTCCGCGCCGCGAACGGTCGCTCCGTGAAAGGCCCGAACCAGCGGAATCTGCTCCGTCTTCATGGGCGTCACGCCGTCGAGCAATCTGAAGTTGTAGTGCTCGGCCCATTGTTCGAGCGACAGCGTCTCCTCCGGCAATCCGTGCATCTCGCGGATTGCCCGGTTGAAAAGCGTGAGTTCGCCCTTGTGGTCGCAGGCCGCGATGCCGTCGTTGATGTTCTCCAGCACGGCGTTCAGGAACCGGGTCTTCTCCTCCAGTTCCTTCGCCTGCCGGTGGCGCTCGGTCACGTCCCGGAGCGAGATCACCTCGGAGCGTTCGCTGTTGCCCCAATCGATGGACGCGACGCGGATCTCGGCGTGCCGCACGCCCACGGACGTGGCGATTTCGATCTCGGCCGATTCGCCGGCGATCGAGGCGAAGCCGAAATCACTGCCCAGAAGGGTCGCCCTTTCGCGTCCGAACATCCGGCTCGCGGCGATATTGGCGAAGCGCACGATGCCGCCTTCGTCGACGACGATCACGGCATCGGCCAGTTCGTCCAGAATATTCTCTATTCGCCTCTTGGCGCGGATGATCGACGCCTCGGCGCGTTTTCGCGCCGTGATCATCTCGGTGAACATGATGATTCCGCCGACCTTGCCGGTGGCGTCGTGCCACGGATAGATTTCCCAGCGGATATACTCCGTGAATCCGTTGGCGCGCTCGAAGGTGTCCTCCTCGCGGATATCGATCTCGCCGGTCAGGCAGCGCTGGTGGGCGGCCTTCAGGCGCTCCGGCGTTTCGGGGAACACCTCGTAGTAGCTGCGGCCGAGAACGGTCGTGTCGGCGAGGTCGTAATCGGTGAGCCAGCGGTCGCTGTGCATCAGGTAGCGCATGTCGCGGTCGAACATGGCGACCGCCGCCGGGGTGTGGCGCACGAAGATCTGGAGCTGCTCGCGGCTTGAGCGCAGTTCCTCCTCGGCCTGAACGCGCTCCGAGACGTCGCGGGCGACCAGGATGAACAGGTCCTCCGAATCGATCCGCATCTTGCTGATCGTCAGGCCGAGGGGAATCGTCGAGCCGTCCGCGTGCAGGCCGGTGACCCGTCGCGGTCCCAGCCTCAGGGCGTTGCCGATCCCGCTTTCCCGATAGGTCTGGGCTTGGTGGTCGCCGCCGGTGTCGGGCTCCACCATCAGCAGGCCGACGCCGCGGCCCAGGATCGCGTCCTCGCCATGGCCGAACAGACGCTCGGCGGCGGGATTGAAGGACAGAACGCGGCCGCCCGCGTCGAGGGTGATGATCCCGTCGGCGACGTTGTCCGTGATTCCGCGAAGCCGCGCCTGCTCGCGCCGGACGCGCCGTTCCAGGGGCCGGAAATTGATCGCCCAGATCAGGATCAGGCTCGACATCAGGATCGCCAGCATCCCGCGCTCGACCCATGCGATCCGCCGCAGGTCGGCACGCATCTCGTCCTCGAAGTGCCTGAGCAGGGCATCGAGCCCCGCCGCGATGTCGTCGCGCATCGACCAGATTCCCGCGAGGGGCAACGCCACCGTATCCCGTTGATCCCGATCGGCGTCGATAAGGCGGCGAACCGACGCCATGTAGGCCTGCATCGATCGTTCGAGTTCGTGCGGCGGGGAAAAGTAGATCTCCCGGACCTCGGCGTCGGTGCTGGCGGGGATGCCGAGATTTACGTTCCCATCGATGAGCGCCCGGTGGACCTGGGCGAAGCGCGCGGCGGTCTGCGCGAGCTGGTCGGCCAGCGTCGCCCTCGCCTGCGGATTCTCGACAACCGCGATGCGGGCCATCAGGGAATCCATTCGGTTCGACATCGTGTACTGGCGCCTGGCGTGACTGGCGGCGCGGCTGGACTCCTCGGCCATGATCAGAACGGTGTTGAGCACCGCCGATTCCACGGCGATAAGGGTGCCGAGCAAGACAAGGGTCGCGGCCAATCTCGCGTTGATCGAGCGCAGGAATGATAAGGCACCGGGCTTCAAGGGCTCCATCCCCAACCGTCCAACGCTAGTGGTTCGATGCCAACGGATGAATCCCATCCGTTGGCATCGAACCACCAGATCAATAGCTTAGTGGATCGACCGATCCAAAGCTTGGGTGCCAAGCGTTGGATCCGATCCACTAG
>JANQIL010000117.1 GCA_028282245.1 Magnetospira sp. | reverse complement strand
CGGTGGGCCGGGTCGCCCTGTGGCCCGGCTGCGCCCAGAAGGCCCTGACCCCGCGCACCAACAAGGCGACCCGGCGGCTGCTGACCCGCCACGGCCTCGACGTGGTGGTGCCCGACGAGGTGGGCTGTTGCGGCGCCCTGGTCCAGCACATGGGCCTGGAGAGCGAGGCGCGCGACGCGGCGCGCCGCAACATCGACGCCCTGGAGGCCTGCGAGGCGGTCTATGGCCGGCTGGACGCGGTGGTCGTCACCGCCTCGGGCTGCGGCTCCACCCTCAAGGACTACGGCCACCTGCTGGCCGACGATGCGCGGACCGCCGGCTGGGCCGGGCGGATGCGTGATTTGATGGAGGTCCTGGCCGACGTCGACCTGACGCCGGCGGTGGCCGCCGACCGCCTGCCGCGCCTCGCCGTGCACGTGCCCTGCTCGCTGCAACACGGCCAGAAGCTGCCCGGCCTGCCGGCCGAGGTGCTCGGGCGTTGCGGCTTCGACTGCGCGGCACCGAAGGAGGCGCACCTGTGCTGCGGCTCGGCCGGCGCCTACAGCCTGTTGCAGCCGGACCTGTCGGAACGCCTGCGGGTCCGCAAGACCGAGGCCCTGGCCGCCGTCGGGGCCGGCGTGGTGGCGACCGGCAACGTCGGCTGCCAGACCCACCTGGCGCGCGGCGGCGCCCTCCGGGTGGTCCACTGGGCCGAACTGATGGACTGGGCGACCGGCGGGCCGCCGCCGAAGGGGATGCCATAGTGGTTCGATGCCAACGGATGAGTCCCATCCGTTGGCTGAATCGAACCACCAGATCAATAGCTTAGTGGATCGACCGATCCAAAGCTTGGGGACCAAGCGTTGGATCCGATCCAATAGCGCCGGGTCGTCGCCTCCGAGACCCGGCCGCCCCGCGTCACTCCGCCCGCCGCGCCGCCAGCGCGGCCTCGGTGCGCGCGAGATTTTCCTTTGCCTTCAAAATGTAATTTGTCACCTCCGCCCCCTCAAGGAACGTCTCATAGAGCTCCAACGCCGCCCGATGGGCGGTCACGGCTTCCTCCAGGCGCGCCGTCCCGCTCTCGCGCTCCCCGAGACTCAATAACGCAATCGCCAAGTTGTTCTTAGCCGCCGCCCACATCAGCGGCACCCGGTCGCGGGTCAATTCCTCCAACGCCGACCGATGGGCCGTTACCGCTTCCTCCAGACGCGCCCTTCCACTCTCCCGCGCCCCGAGGATTGCCAGCGTACTCCCCAGGTTGTTCTGAGTCGCCGCCCAATCCAGCGGCATCCGGTCACGGACGTACTCCTTGAGTACCGCCCGGTAGGTCCTTACCGCCTCTTCAAGCGGCGCGTTCCGACCGGACTGCGCGCCGAACGTCACAAGAGCGTTCGCCAGATGAAACCGGGCCTTGGCGATGGCGCGGGCATCCCAGCCCGGTCGGCCGTCGGCGGCGACGAGAACACGCACCCGGTCGATGTGGGGCGTCAAGCGGTCGGCGATGTAATGCCCCTCCTGTTCGGCGAATCGCGCGGACCGGTTCGCCACCACGAGGCCGAGGACGGCCGAAAGGTCTTCCCAGAACACCGTCGGCAGGCGGAAGGCGCCTTCCGTTTCGATCGGGTACTGCCTCGCCCCGCGGGTATCACCGCCCAAAACGGTCAGGAACAGGTCCGGCCGCACCTGATCACCCAGGCGCAGGACCCGCCCCCAGATGAGGATCGTGGCGCCGCTCTCCCGAAGATAGGCCTGCGCCGTCGCGTGCCCGGCGCGCTCGGCCCGATCGCTCGTAGGCCCCTCCAAAGGAATCAAACGGCCGAGGCGGAGGACGTCCACCCCCTCGTACTTGCCCAGCAGCGCGAGGATCGCCTCGCGGAGCTGGCGGTCCTCGGTGTCGTTGATCAGATCGGCCACCGCGACCGTGAACTTGCCCTCCTCGGCCTTGGGAACCGGACCCCGAGACCCCCAGGCCACAAGCTCGACGATCCCGGGCCAAGTCCGAATGTCGGCCCAGTGGCTCCAAACATAAAACGCGAGTCCGAGGGCGGCAAGCACGCCAAGACCACCAACCCCGAATCGCGCATACACCCGCGTTCTTAGGGTTTCCCCGATATCCGGCATCGGTTGTTCCTCCCCCACGGCCCGCCCCGCGACCCTGCCCTGCCCAAGCGATTTGAATTCCAGAAAAAGTAGCGGACCGGCGGGCGGAGAATCAACCCAGGGAGTCCAGCGCCCCTTGCAGGATGTAGGCCGCCGCCGCGCGGTCGATCGCCCTGGCCCGCTTGCCGCGTGACAGGTCCGCCTCGCCGATCAGGAACTTCTCGACGGCCGAGGTAGACAGCCGCTCGTCCCAGAACGCGATGGGCAGGCCCAGGTCGCGGTCCAGGTTGGCGGCCAGATCCCGCACCGACTGGCAGCGCCGGCCCTCCGTGCCGTCCATCTCCAGGGGCAGGCCGACGACGAGCCCGGCCACGTCGTGCTCGCGGATCAGGTCCGCGAGAACCCGGACATCCTGGCCGTACTTGCGGCGCCCGAGGGTCGTCAGCGGGGTGGCCAGCATCCAGGAGACGTCGGACAGGGCCAGGCCCCAGGTCTTGCTGCCGGGGTCGAGTCCCATCAGTCGGCGGCCGGGGGACAGATGGCCGCGCAGGTCGCGCGGATGCTCCAGGATCATTCGGTGCCGCGGCGGCCGGCCGCCGTCGAGGCCAGGGCGACGCGGCGGGCGATCTGCTGCTCGACGCTGTATTCCTCCAGCAGCGGATAGTCGTCCTGGGTCCCGATCACGTTCTCGTCGGCCTTGAACAGCGGCGGCGACGCCACGTAGAGCCCCAGCAGCCGGGCGACCATCTCCAGCGACCGCAGATGGATGCGTTCGTAGCCGTGCGAGGCGTCGAGGCCGAAACAGACCAGGCCGGTGCGGATGTCGTTGCCGGCCTCCAGGGCGGCCGCCGCGTCGGAGCGGTAATGCAGGAACACGTCGCGGCTGAACTCCACCCGGTTGCCGTGGCACAGCGAGATGAGATGGTTGGTCAGATGGCGGTCGAACGGGCCGCTGGAATCCTGCATGGCGATGGTGACCCCGAACTCGCAGGTGTTCTGGTCGGGGGCCAGGGTGCCGTTGTCGACCGAGATCATTTCCGCCACCTCGCCGTGCAGCACGTGCGAGGCCCCGACGCCGACCTCCTCCGAGATGGTGAACAGCAAATGACAATCGAGCGGCGGCTCCAGCCCCTGCTCCTTGACCGACCGGGCGGCGGCCAGGATGCAGGCCACGCCCGCCTTGTCGTCCAGATAACGCGAATTGACGAAGCCGGAGTCCGAGACCTCGGGCACCGGATCGACCGAGACGAAATCGCCGACCCGCAGCCCGAGGGACCACAACTGGTCCAGATCGTCGCACTTCTCGTCGATCCGAATCTCCAGATTGTTCCAGGCGCTCGGCTGCTCGTCGATCTCCTCGTTGTAGGTGTGTCCGGAGGCCTTCATCGGCAGGATGGTGCCGCGATAGGTCTTGCCGGCGTCGCAATGCAGGGTCACCCGCGCGCCCTCGGCGAAGCGGGCCGACCAGGTGCCGATCGGCACCACCGAAACGCGCCCGTTGGATTTCAACTGCTTGACCATGGCGCCCAGGGTGTCCAGGTGGGCGACCACGGCGCGGCGCGGCGAATAGGCGCGGCCGGGCAGGATGGCGCGGATGGCGCCGCGCCGGGTCAGTTCGTAGTGGATGTCCAGATCGTCCAACTCGCGGCATACCTGGCGCACCACCTCGTCGGTCATCCCCGACGGGCTGGGGATTTCGAGGAGGCGCAACAGGACATCCGTGAGGTAGTCGGTGTCGATGGGGAAGTCGGTCGCCATGGGATGCCTTCCGATGCCGTCGCGGGGTCAGGTACCATAGGCCCTGGTGAACGGGAACAGAAGATCGATGAACCGCTCGGCGGTCGGTTGCGGCTCGTGGTTGGCGAGGCCGGGCCGCTCGTTGGCCTCGATCGCCACGTAGTCGGGACCTTCCAGATCGGGCACCATGAAGTCCAGGCCGACAACCGGAATCTCCAATACCTCGGCGGCCCGCACCGCGTCGCGCGCCAGGGTCGGATGCAGGCACTCGGTGACATCATGGATGGTGCCGCCGGTGTGCAGATTGGCGGTCTTGCGGACCCGCAGCACCACGCCATCGGCCAGCACGTCGTCCAGTTCGTAGCCGGCCCGGTTGACGCAGCGATGGGTCTCGGCGTCAACCGGTATCGTGCTTTCGCCCTGGGTCGCGGCGGCCCGGCGGCGGCTCTGCTTGGCGATCAGATCGCGGATGGTCCGCGTTCCGTCGCCCTTGATCTGGGCCGGGCGGCGCACGGCGGCGGCCACCACCTGGTTGTCGATGACGATCACCCGCAGGTCCTCGCCGCGCACGTACTCCTCCACCAGCACCCGGTCACCGACCTGGCGCGCCTCGTCGATCGCCGCCCGCACCTCGTCCAGGGCGTGGAGGTCGACCCGGATGCCGCGCCCCTGCTCGCCGCGCGCCGGCTTGACCACGACCCGCCGGTACGCCTTCACGAACGCCTCCACCGCGCCATCGTCCGCCGCCTCGACCTGCGCCGGCACGCGCAGGCCGGCGGCGGCCAGCAGACGGCGCGTCACCGCCTTGTCATCGCAGCGGCTCATCGCCACGGCGCTCGTCAATTCGGACAGCGACTCGCGGCAGGTCACCGAGCGGCCACCCAGGGTCAGGCGAAAGAAACCGCCCTCGGCGTCCAGCACCTCGACCCCGATGCCGCGCCGTCGCGCCTCGTCGGTAATGATGCGGGCGTAGGCATTCAGGTGCTCGTCCGGGTCGGGTCCCAGAAACAGGTGCTCGTTGATGGTGTTCTTCTTCTTGATGCAGTAGGCCGGGACGCGCTCGAACTCCAGCTTGTCGTAAAGCGCGATGGCGTAGGCGTTGTCGTGCAGCACCGAGACGTCCATGAATCGCCGTCCGCGCTCGCGGAAAATCCCGATCAGGGCCCGAGTCAGGGCCTCGCCGACCGCCGGCACCGTGGCCTGCGGATCGACCGCGAGCGCCCACAGGCTCGAACCGTCGTCCTGATCGTCGAACGCCAGCTTGTGATCGACCCCGGTCACCGCGCCGACCACCTCGCCACTCGCCGCGTCCAGGGCCAGAAGCACCATGACGCATTGCGACACCTCGATCCGCTCATAGAAGCCGTGGTAGGCCGGCACCATGCCGCGGGCCAGGAAGATGCGATTGATCGCCGCCTCCCTGTCGTCCGGTGACACCGGACGGATGATCAGGCCCTCGGGCGGGCTGTCCCAATCGGCGTATTTCGACAGGTCCAGGCGATAGGTGAACGACGGATCGAGAAACAGGCCGAGCGGCGCGTGCGACAGCACCAGGTGCGGATCGCGGATATAGAGCGCGATGTCGCGCTGTCCGGTCTGCTCCTCCTGCAGGGTCGCGGCGAGGCGCGCCGGATCATCGTAGGTCTGGCCGAAGATCAACCGTCCCCAGCCGCAGTCCACGGTCGCCTCGCGGCGCATCGGATGCTCGGCGTCGGCCTCCGGCGGCTTGCCCCAGTGCTTGAGCGACGCCATGCGGGTCGGGTCGAGCGGATCGGTCAGTGGTTTGGTCTGGGCCATGGTCACACTCCATGGGTTTGGAGCCACATTTCCAGCATCCCCACCTGCCACAGCTTGGAGCCCCGGAGCGGCGTGATGTGGTCCCGGGGCGCCGCCAGCAAGCGGTCCACGTAGACGCGTTCGAACACGCCGCGCCGCCGCGCCCTGTCGCTGTCCAGGTATTGGCGCACGAACTCCAGGTAGGGTCCCTCGATGTATTTCAGGGCGGGCACCGGGAAATACCCCTTCGGGCGGTCGATCACGGCCTCCGGGACGACCCTGCGGGCCGCCTCCTTGAGCACCCATTTCCCGCCCTCGCGCACCTTCAGTTCCGCCGGCACGCGGCCCGCCAGCTCGACCAGTTCGTGATCGAGGAACGGCACCCGCGCTTCCAGCCCCCAGGCCATGGTCATGTTGTCGACCCGCTTCACCGGATCGTCGACCAGCATGATGGTGGAATCGAGGCGCAGGGCCTTGTCGATCGCCCGGTCGGCGCCCGGCCGCGCGAAGTGCCCGGCTATGAAGTCGCGGCTCGGATTGCCCGCCGCGCGGAATTCCGGGGTGACCGTTTCGGCGTATTCGTCGTCGTCGCGGTCGAAGAACACCCGCGCGTAGTCCCCGGCCGGGTCGTTGCTGTCGAGCAGCGGCGGATACCAGTGATAGCCGGCGAACACCTCGTCCGCGCCCTGGCCGCTCTGCACCACCTTCAAATGCCTGGACACCTCCCGGGACAGCAGGAAGAAGCCCACGTTGTCGTAGCTCACCATGGGCTCGCTCATGGCGGCGAAGGTCTTGGGCAGGGTCTCGATCAGGTGCTCGGACGGGATGAAGATCTTATGGTGGTCGGTCGCGAAGTGCCTGGCGATGATATCCGAATACTGAAACTCGTCGCCCTTCTCCCCGCCCGCCGCCTCGAAGCCGACCGAAAAGGTGGTCAGCCCGTCCTGCCCGCCCTCGGCCAGCAGGCCGACGATGAGGCTGGAATCCAATCCGCCCGACAGCAGCACCCCGACCGGCACGTCGGACACCATGCGCCGTTTCACCGCCAGGCGCAGGGCGTCCATCACCCGCTCCCGCCATTCATTTTCGGAACAGGCGATATCCTCGGCCGACTGGTCGACCGACAGGATCCAGTAGACCTCGTCGCGGGTCCGGCCGTCCGGCTCGATGGTGCGCAGGGTGGCCGGCGGCAGCTTGCGCACCCCCTTGAGCAGGGTGCGTGGCGCCGGCACCACCGCGTGCCAGTGCATGTAGTGGTGCAGGGCCACCGGGTCGAGATCCGTGTCCACGCCGCCGGCCGCCAGCAGGGCCGGCAGCGTGGAGGCGAAGCGCAGGCCGCCCGGCCGCTCGGCCACGTAGAGCGGCTTGATTCCGAAGCGGTCGCGCGCCATCGTCACCCGGCCGCTGTCGCGTTCGTGGATGGCGAAGGCGAACATGCCGTGGAAGCGCTCGACGCAACGCGGCCCCCAGGCGTGATAGGCCTTCAGGATGACTTCCGTGTCGCCGGACGAAAAGAACCGGTAGCCCTTGCGGCCCAGTTCCTCCCGCAATTCCGGATAGTTGTAGATGCAGCCGTTGAACACGATGGTCAATCCCAGCTCGGGATCGACCATCGGCTGCCGGGCATGCTCGCTCAGATCGATGATCCTCAGGCGCCGGTGCCCGAAGGCCACCCGATCGCCGGCCACCAGGCCGCCGGCATCCGGGCCGCGCGGCCGCAGGGCCTCGACCATGGCCTGCACGGCCCCGGGCGAGGCCGCCCGATCATCGAACGTAATGTCACCGCAAATACCGCACATGATGCTTCATGGGAAAAACCGCGATCCGTATCGGCGGTTTGTCGCAAATGCGACAATTTCGGTCAGATCACTCCGCCGACGCCGAAGCACCGACCAGAAAAATCGACAGAAAAACAGGCTACAGGCCGGATCGAAGCTTCCGTATTCCTCATGATTGAACGGGGTAATGTCGGGATGTTGATTGGGACGGTAACAGAAAAGCATTGACATCATAAGATTACACAATTACGAATATTATGTAATGGTACGCTCATAAGGCTTGCCCGCCATTCGGGACGAAACCCAAGCCAATCCCCGAACACCCTCCTTGAAACGCGAAACCCGGAACGCGCGGCGCGTTCCGGGTCGTGGTGTCGTGCGCGGGTGGCCGCGGGCTCAGTTCAGCCGGCCCTTCGAGGTCCGGGCCGACTGAACGAGAGAAAGACGCTGCCTGGTCTCTTGAATCACCTGACGCACATCGTCGGCGGTCAGTCCGTCGCGCCGCATAACGGCGTGCGCCACCGGGTCGAGCAGAAGCTCATCCAATGTCGGTTCCGTGCAGTGCATGGCTGTTTCCCTCAATGGGTGAATCGCGATCCTTGAAAATCCGCCGACCGATCAACCGGCGGATCGCGGGCCAGGGTCCTATCCGCGCCGGAACGCCAAGGTGGCGTCGATCCGGGCGTCCGGGTGGCCGACGTCCGATACGAGGACCGGACTGGCCGCGCCGACGTTATGCGGACTGCCGTCGAAAGCTTTCATCGTCGTGCCTCCGTTCCCATGGGTACGTCGCCTTATAACCTACTATATAACTCGGAAAATAGGTGGGTTCAAGAGAATTTTCTTATGTAAAATAATGTTCTAGCGTACTTCTTTCGGGTCATATTTCCGATATTTCGAATTTGGATTTGACCCGTCGCGCACCCTGCGTCATATTTTGTTCATAATTGAAACGGATGGATCAGAACACCAAGGAAGAAGGAAAAACAGCGATGTCGGTCGTCTATGCCCTGTATCTGGTCGCCTGCATGGAGCCATATTGCCATTACGTGATGCCGGCCCGCGCCTATGCCAACGAGCTGAGTTGCCAGCTCAACGCGGCGATGATCGCCGGCATGAAGCGGGCCGAGGGCAACCGGCCGGTTCAGGATGGATTCAATTATCGCTATGAATGCCGGCCGGTGCGCAAGGTCGCCGTTCAGGCGCCGCCTTCCGGCCGGTCCGAAGATCCCGCGCCAGCGGCAAGCCGGGTCTGACCGGCGCGGATCTCCGATGGTCCTCGCGCCGCCGCGCGCCGGTGGCCGACAACACCGCCGCGATCCTCGGCGGCGCGGCGACACTACCGGCGGCCTTCGGGGCGATGGTAAGGTGGCTCGTCAAGCGGATGGATGACGGAGACCGGCGCGCAAGCGCCGTCGCGACCCGGGCACACGAGCGACTCGATGGAATTCCCGATACATTCGTGCGCCGAGATGAGGTGATGAGCCACATCGACGCGACCACCCAGACGATCGAGGGGCTGCGCCAGGACATCACGTCACGGCTAGTGGTTCGATGCCAACGGATGAGTCCCATCCGTTGGCTGAATCGAACGACCAGATCAATAGCTTAGTGGATCGACCGATCCAAAGCTTGGGTACCAAGCGTTG
>JANQIL010000076.1 GCA_028282245.1 Magnetospira sp. | reverse complement strand
CTAGTGTGGTGGATTCGAAGTTCGCGACATTATTCGGGGCAAATTCCATGGCGAACTTCGACTCCAAAACCACACTAGAATCAGATTATTACCTAGTGTCCTGATCGAATCCGAAGTTCGAAAACGCCTGCCAAACAATGCTCCGAACTTCGGATTCGGGACACTAGTTCACGGTCGCCGCCACCGGCGACGGGCGCGCCGCCGGAGGAACGTGTCCGGGGATGGACGTCGAGGTCACCGCTTCGTTGAGATCGTCGTCGGCGCCGTAGATCTCGCGCACCATCGACGGAGTCAGTTCGCCGGGCAGGCCGTCGAACACCATCCGGCCATGCGCCATGCCGACGACCCGGTCGCAATAGGTCCGCGCGGTATCCAGGGTATGAAGGTTGCAGATCACGGTTATGTCGTCGCGCTCGTGAATTTCGCGCAGGGACGACATCACGATCTCGGCGCTCAGCGGATCGAGCGAGGCGATGGGCTCGTCGGCGAGAATCATCCTTGGGTTCTGCATCAGGGCGCGGGCGATGGCCACCCGCTGCTGCTGACCGCCCGACAGGGTCTCGGCCCGTTGCAGCGCCTGATCGTCGATGCCCAGGCGCTCAAGCGCCCGGAGCGCATCCTCGATCATGTCGTCGCCGAACAGATTGAACAGGCTCTTGAGGGTGCCGTGACCATTGAGCCGGCCCATCATCACGTTGGTCACCACGTCGAGCCTGGGCACCAAATTGAATTGCTGGAAGATCATCGCGCAGTCGCGCTGCCAGCGGCGCATTTCGGCGCCCTTGAGGTCGAGCACGTTGTGCCCGTTGACGAGAATCCGCCCGTCGGTGGCCGGGGTGAGACGGTTGATCATCCGCAGCAGGGTGGACTTGCCGGCGCCCGAGCGTCCGATGATTCCGACCATCTGCGGCCGATCGATCGCGAAGGAGACGTTTTCGACCGCGATCTTGCGGCCAAATGCCTTGGTGAGACCGATGATCCGCATGGCATTCCATGTGTTGCGCATACCACCGTATAGCAGATCAGGGATGACAGGATTGTGACCCTTTGGTTTTAGGAAAGTTGCGTTCCGCGCCCCTGGCGACACGCGGCCGATCGCCGGCGCGGGCCATGTTCCGCCGTTGGCCGGCGCGCCTTCCGCCATCGCGCCGTCTTTCGACTGCAAATCATCCGCGCTCTTGAATCGCCGCGCGGGGCGCGCCAAATGCGATTCGGTTCATTTCTGAATTGGAGAAAAAAAATGACCTTTCAAACCGACGGAGAGGGGTTTCTGCTCAACCGCGACGACTGGACGGCGGAAATCGCCCGGCAGATCGCCAGGAACGACGGCGTCGAGATGACCGAACAGCAGATGGATTACATCATGGCGGCGCGCGAGATGTACGAGGAGGAAGGCACGGTGCCGCCGTTGCGGAAGTTCACCAAGCAGATGGGCGTCTCGAAGGCCGACCTGTTCGAGACGTTCCACACCGGACCGATGAAATTGATCTGCAAGTGGGGCGGGCTGCCCAAGCCCACCGGGTGCGTCTGATACGAACCCTGAATCCTTCGTGCGATGGGGCTTCGCATGACATGGGGCGGCCCCTATCGGAACCGGGGCGTCTTGGCGCCCTGGTAATGCGCGCGCGCCGGTTCAGGGCGTCCGGACGGCGGTCGCCGCGAAATCCCAGTACAGGTCGCGCGCGCGCCGCGCGATCGGCCCTTCCGCCAGCTCCCGACCGTCGATTCGCGCGCAGGGAGTGACCTTGGCGTAGTTGCCGGTTGCGAAAACCTCGTCGGCGGCCAGCAGTTCCGAAAAACCGATCGCCCGTTCCACCACCTCGATCCCATCGTCGCGCAAGAGCGCGATCACCCGCTGTCGGGTGATTCCGTTGAGGAAGGTGCCATTGGCGGCCGGGGTATGGACCACGCCGTCGATCGCCATCATGAGGTTCATGTAGCCGAACTCCGCCACGTTGCCGCTGGGATCGAGCACGATCGGCTGATCGAACCCCTTGCTCCGCGCCTCGGCCACCGCGCGCGCCACGTTGGGATAGAGGCAGGCCGCCTTCGCGTCGGTCGGCGCCATGTCGCGGGCCGGGCGGCGGAACGACGACCGGCAGGCGGAAAATCCGCCCGGATCCGGCAATGGCGACACCGCGACGGTCATCGCGAAGCGGGTCGAGTCCGGATCCGGGATGACCAGTCCGCTCTCGGCGTAGAACAGCGGCTTGATGTAGAGTTCGGCGTCCCCGGGGAACCGCGCGATTCCGTCCCAGGCCAGTTCGGCGATCGGCTCCGCGCCCAGGGTCGGGGCAAGGCCCAGGATCTCGGCCGAGCGAACCACCCGGGCGCAGTGCCGATCCAGGTCGGGGGCCATGCCGCGCACCGCGCGGGCCCCGTCGAACACCACCGAGGCCAGCCACACGGCGTGGTGCAGCGGCCCGAGAATGGGCGGGTTGCCGTCGACCCAGCCGCCGTCGATCCAGGTGATGGCGTTGCCGACCGTGCCGTGATGTCCCATGATCTCCTCGTCCAGCGACGCAACAGGCGGCGCAGGGTAGACCCGGCGATCCCCCAGGCCAAGGATTTATGCGTTTGGTCGGGCGATTTCGTCGCGCGCCGCGAGACCATCCCGCCGGCATCGGGCGAGATCGCGCGACAGTTCGTCCAGGCGCCGGTCCGCGACCGGATCGCGCCACCGGCCGCGCCGCCGGGCGATGGCCCGCAACAGGTCGCGCGCCGTCCGCCCGAGGGCCCGCTCGCGGGCCGCCAATTCCAGGGCGCGCAACCGGTCGACGCCGCCGGCCCGCGCCACGCGGCGCAGATCGGCCGGTGGCGCCGCGTGGGTCCGATGCATCTGCGCGGTCAGACGGAGTCGGGTCTCGGCGGGGTCCATGACGAGAGGGTATGAATTTACCCACGATAAGTCAATATTCCTATTCCGCCCAATCCCTCTCGCCCTAACCCAACCGACGCTCCCAGGCATAGGCCGAGGCGACGATGCCGCGCAGGTCGTCGTGGCGCGGCGTCCAGCCGAGCACCCGGCGAATCCTGTCCGATGCCGCGCAGATTTCGATGATGTCTCCCTCTCGCCGGGGGCCGACCACGGCATCGATGGGGGCGCCGGCAACCTCGCCGACCAGGTCGACCACCTGGCGCACCGAGAACCCGCGCCCGTAGCCGCAGTTCATCACCTCGCTGGCGCCGCCCGCCCTCAAGTAATCGAGCGCCGCCACATGGGCGTCGGCCAGATCGGAGACATGGATGAAATCGCGCACGCAGGTTCCATCGACGGTGTCGTAGTCGTCGCCGAAGATGGTCATCGACCGGCGCCGGCCGGCCGCCACCTCGCAGGCCACCTTGATGAGATGGGTGGCGTTCGGCGTGCTCTGCCCGGATCGACCCTGCGGGTCGGCGCCGGCGACGTTGAAATAGCGCAGGGCGACGTATTTCAGGGCGCTCGCCGCCGCCACGTCGCGCAGCATCCATTCGGTCATCATCTTGGAGGTGCCATAGGGGGTGAGGGGCCGGAGCGGCGCGGTCTCGTTGACGATCGCGGTGTCGGGATCGCCGTAGACGGCGGCGGTCGAGGAGAACAGAAAGCTCTCGACGCCGCCGGCAACGCTGGCCTCGATCAGCGCGCGGCTGACGCAGGTGTTGTTGCGGTAGTACTTCAGCGGCTCCGTGACGGATTCGGGGACCACGGTGAATCCCGCGAAATGAATCACCGAGCGGCATCCGTGACGGCGGATGATATCCAGGGTGCCCTCGAAATCCCCCACGTCGGCCTCATGGAACACCACCCCGTCCGGCACCAGGGCCCGCAGGCCGGTGCTCAGGTTGTCGATCACGACGACGTTCCAACCGGCCTCAACGAGGGCCAGGCAGGTGTGGCTGCCGATGTAGCCGGCGCCGCCCGAGACCAGAACCGTGTCGCTGCTCATGTCTCGCCCCTTCCGCCTGCCCGCGCCGCATCGCGTCGGAGACTCGATTCTATTTCCTGGGTTTCAAACCTCAACCGAAAATCCCTTGCCGGACCGGGGAACAAGGGAGCGAGGTCTTCCGCGACGGCAAACGGGGCGCGCCGGCACCCGTGCCACCCGGCCACCGGAAAAACCCTTCCAGGCCGGCGGGGCGGCATCAGGTCGCATGCCCGATCCCGACCGCCAGCATCATCACGCCGATGGCCGCGATCAGGACGGCCGAGACGTAGGGTGCCTTCGCGAACAGGGCGTCGACGCGGCCGGTTCGCCGACGCACCGCCGACATCCCCCAGGCCGCGGCCACGCCCACCGCCACCAGGGTGACCGCAAGTCCGGCGCTGAACGCCCCGACGATCCCGACCCCGAGCCAGAACTTTTGCAGGTGCAGACAGAGGATCAGCACGGTGACCGCCGCCGGGCAGGGAATCAGGCCGCCGGTCAGCCCGAACGTCGCCACCTGTCCGGTCGTTGCCCGACCCGAGGCAAAACGGGTTTCGATCTCGCGTGCATGGGTGGCCACGTGGGCGTCGCGCGGAACGTGATCGCCAGATGCATACGCATGGAACTCGCCGTGGTGATGCGGCGCGCGCGATGGCGGCCGGCGCCGGGAGCGCCAGGTTTGCGCGAACACCCAGGACGCGATCCCCAACAGAACCACGCCGGCGCCCATCATGAACCAGGGCTCGACGTCCTCGGCGATCATCCGGTCTCCAAGGGAGAGGCCGACGAGGGCCAGAATCCACACGATCAGGGTATGCGACAGGGCCGCCGACAAACCCAGGATCACCGCCTGGGACGCCGTTCCGCGCACCGCGATGATGAACGCCGCCATCATGGTTTTCGAATGCCCGGGTTCCAGCCCGTGCAGTCCGCCGAGAAGCAGGGCCAGGCCGATCATGGCCAACGGATTGGCGGTTCCTTGCGCGATCAGGTCGGTCAAGTTCATGTTTCGACCTTCCGGCTAAAGGTACTTCGAAATGTCCTTGAACTCGCGGATGAGGTCGTCTGTCCGCCTCTCGTCCTCCAGCGATCCCTGCAGGCAGTGGTCGATATGGTCGTGGATGTAGACCTTCTTGGCCTGGATCAGCGCCTTCTCGACCGCGTGGAGTTGCTGCGCCACGTCGACGCAGGGGCGTCCCGAGTCGATCATCGCGATAATCTTGCGCAAATGCCCGTCGGCCCGCTTGAGGCGGTTGACGACGTCGGCGTGTGATTGGTGGGTTTCCGGATGCTGAGCCATGCGCTGATCCTATCCTCCTGGAGGGGATTTGTCGAGCTATATTGAAAAACATCATGAAATTAATTTGGTTCCGCGTGCACGCAGCGCGGCTCGAACAGGGACAGGCCGCCGTCCCGGAGCCGGTAGGAAACGTTGGTGACCTTCTTGCGGAAATGGGCGTCGTGGGAGACCACCACCATCGACTGCGGCAGCCGGTTGACGATGTCGACCAGCCGGGCGCGGGTGTCCTCGTCGAGCGCGTTGGTCGGCTCGTCGAGCAGCAGCACCTCCGGATCCATGGCCAGCACCGCGGCCAGACTGACAAGCCGCTTTTCGCCGCCCGAGAGCTTGTGGGTCACGCGGTCGCGCAGATGCTCCAGTCGCAGCCAGGCCAGGGTGCGGTCGACCACCGCCATCGCCTCGTCCCGCGACTTGTCGAGGTTGAGCGGCCCGAACGCCACGTCCTCGGCGACGGTCGGGCAGAACAACTGGTCGTCGGGGTCCTGGAACACCAAGCCCACCCGGCGCCGCACTTCCCGGAAATCGGCTTCCGACCGCCGTTCCCGGCCAAACGCCGCCACCGTGCCGGCCGATGGCCGCAGCAGCCCGACCAGCATGCGCAGCAGAGTCGACTTGCCGACCCCGTTGGCGCCGATCAGACCGAGGCGGTCGCCGGCCTCCAGCCCGAAATCGGCGTCGACGAAAACCGGCGGTCGTCCGGGATAGGCGAACGAGACGGTCCTGAGTTCAAGCAGGCAGCCCATGGCGGTGCTCCAGAATGACAAGGCCGGCGAGAACGGCGAGGGTCAGCGCCACGAACCACGTATCCCGCCGGCGCCAGCGGAACACCCCGAGCAGATGAAACCGGCCCTGAAATCCCCGGCACTTCATGGCCCCCAGGATTCGCTCGGATCGTTCGAGCGACCGCACCAGCATCATGCCGAGAAGATAGCCGATGGACCGGTAGGTATGGAGATCGGCCCGCATCCGGAAGCCTCGGGCGGTCATGGCCTGACGCAACGTGGCGTGCTCCCGCCGCAGCACCTCGATATAGCGGACCGTGAACAGAAGCAGATGAACCAGGGTCTCGGGCAGCCGCAGCCGATGCAGCGCATGACCGAGCGCCGTGGCCTCGATGGTGCCGACCAGGGATAGCAGGGCGAGCATCACCGCGTTGGCCTTGAGGGCGATGCCGATGGCCAGGACACCCCCCTCGCGGGTGGCGACCAGCGGACCGAGCGCGAACCACGTCTCGCCGGGCGTGGTGAAGGGCAGCATCAGGAGCAGGAGGACGATGAACCCGTCCATCGCGGCGACCCGCTTGAGAGTCCTGATCATCGGCAGGCGGGCGAACAGAAACGGCACCATCGCGATCCCGACGCTCGCCGCCAGGACCGCGAGGTCGTCCAGGGACACCACGACAACCGCGAACAGGGCCACGGCCACGATCCGGCCCCGTGGGTCCAATGTCCGCACCTTCCCGCCGCCGCCGGCCATGTCCGCGCTCCCAAGAACGTCGGCCGGTCGGTCCCTGGCGTCGGTGGCGGCGCGCACCTAACGTCCGGCCTTGCGCCGCCGCTGGCCGGCAACGAAGAACAGCAGGCCGAAAATCCCGGCGATGTAGCCAAGACCGCCGAGCAGTCCCTGGAGGTCCCGCTCCTCCTTGTAGGCGGCGAGGTCCCTGCGAAGCGGACGCATCTCGCGACGCACCGCCTCCGAGATCAAGGCATCGAGGGTGTCCGGCGCGATCGACGGCGCCGCCGCCTGATCGTTCCGGGCCCCGGAGGATCGCGCGGCCTGCTCGGGGTTGCCCGCGCCCTCGCGGGCCAGCGAGACCGGCAGTTCCTCCGGCGACAGGGTGACCTGCGCCACGTGCCCAAGGCCCATGTCGGCCCGGAAGGTATGCGCCACCGCGACCGTGGGCTTGAAACGAAACAGCCCGTCGTCGCCCACCGTCGCCTGGCCGAGCTCGGCTCCGTCCGGCCCGAGGACCTTGACCACGGTTCCGGCGTCCGCCATCTGGCCGTTGGAAAATCCGACCTCGCCCTCGATCATCTCGCCCTCGGACCACGCCGAGGCGATCACCTTGTGGGCCGAGGCGGTTGACCAGGCGGCCACGCAGAGCAGCGCGGACAGGAGCGCGGCGCGGACCGGCCTAGGCATGGGCCGCGACTCCCCGGCCCGACGAGACGACCCCGAACAGCTCCGGCTTGACGCGCCGCACCAGACCCACGGCGGCGGCGCAGAGCAGCGCCTCGACGACCATCACCGGCAGGTGCGCCAGCACCACCAACTTGGCGGCGGGCAGGAACGCGTCTCCGCTGAGCGCCAGGGCGAGGGCGACCAGCAAGCCGGTCAGCAGGATCGCGCCGCCCCCGGCGACGCCGCCCCACAGCGCGGCGGTTCGGGGGCTCGCGCCGGCGGCGCCGCGACGGCAGACGACGCCGACCAGGACGGCCGGCAGCGCGATGGCCACCGTGTTGACGCCAAGCACCGTGATCCCGCCGAAGCCGAAGAAAACCGCCTGCAACAGAAGGCCTATGAACAAGGCCGGGAAGGCCGCCCAGCCAAGCACCAGCCCGGCCAGGCCATTCATGATCAGGTGAACGCTCGACGGACCGACCGGCACGTGCACCAGGGAGGCGAGGAAGAAGGTCGCCGAAAGCACGCCCGCGGCGGGGATTTTCTCCATGTCCAGGTTGCGCAGGCCCCAACCGATTCCGGCGACCGCGATCGCGCCGCCGGCGATCACCACCTCGTTGGACAACGCGCCGTCGACGACGTGCATGGCTAGTCCCCCGTGCCCAGATCGTGGGCACGGATCCAAAGCACCGCGTCCTGGCTGAGTTCCTTGCCGTCGTGTTCCGTCACCGGCCCGACGCCGAGCGCGGCGAACCCCCAGAAGCCGGCCCTTGGAACGCCGAAGGTGAACACGCCGTTGGCGTCGGTGATCGCCACCAAGGCGCCGCCGGGAATCGGACCGGCGGTGGCCTTGGCCGGACGGTTGGCGGTCATGTCGGGCTCGGCCGACATGTACTCGATTTCGATTTCGGCGCCGGCCACCGGCTTGCCGTCCGAGAGCACCAGCCCGGAAAAGGTCGAGCCGGCCAAGGCGCCGTAAGGCTTGTTGAGCGGCACGATCTCGGTCGGCAGGCCCACCGGCTCGGACCATTCGGTCGGCATGCCGCCCTTGTTGAGCACTGCTTTGGTGATCTGTTGAATGTAGATATCCTCGCCGCCCTCGTAGTAGGGCGCCGGAGTGAGCGTCAGGACATAGTCGCCGTTGCGCCTGACCGGCACCGAGGCGTCGAAGGCCGCGGCGGTGTTGTTCCTGCCGGCAAAGGTCATCGGCGACAGGGAGTCCGCGAGGTCGATCCTCTCCCCCCGGTGGACGACGTGGAACGCCTCCGGGCGGCCCATGTCCATGACGTGGCCGTTTTCCATCGGGTGCCAGAAAATCAGCTTGAGCGGCACCGGACCGGCGCGATCAAGATTGACGTCGGGGGTGTAGACGAGTTGGAAGTGGGCGACGGACGGCGAAGCGGCGAAAAGGGCGGCGGCAACGGCGATTCCGGTTATCGGGCGTGGTCGTGGCATGGGTGGCGATCCCTCCGATCAGACAAGGTCGAAGACCGGTCGGCGGGCATCGGGAGGGACCAAAAAACAAGCCTGCGCGCCCGTTTCTCGTTCCACGCCCTCGGGTCGCCCCGCCCGACTGGTCGCGAACAAAAACCGATGGCAGGTCTCCTGGCTCGCGGGTCCCGGTGATCGCCCGGCCTTCCCGGTTTCCCAGTGGCACCGTCGGACGACACTCGCCGCTCACAGTTGCGGGGGCAGCCACGGATTTGGTCCCTGATGGGTACGCCTCACCGTGTTCCCTTTTCATCTCCGGCGCAAGCTTGGGCGCCGGAAAACCATCGCGCTCGAACATGGACGTCAATGGTCCGATTCGTCAAGACGGATCGGACTCCGCCGATCTTCATCCGGAATGGGGGATCGCGTTCCTACCCCGTGCCGCCGACGGTCAGGCCGTCGACGCGCAGGGTTGGCTGGCCGACCCCCACCGGGACCCCCTGTCCTTCCTTGCCGCAGGTGCCGATGCCGGGGTCCAGTTCCGTGTCGTTGCCGATCATGCCGACCCGGGTCAGCACGTCCGGACCGTTGCCGATCAGGGTCGCCTCCTTGACCGGGGCGCCGATCCGGCCGCCGTCGATCCGATAGGCCTCGGTGCAGGAGAACACGAACTTGCCCGACGTGATGTCCACCTGGCCGCCGCCGAAGTTGACCGCGTAGATGCCGTTCTTGACCGACCGGATGATATCCTCCGGGGCATGCGGTCCGGCCAGCATGTAGGTATTGGTCATCCGGGGAATCGGCGCGTGGGCGAACGATTGCCGCCGCCCGTTGCCGGTCGGGGCGGCTCCCATCAGGCGGGCGTTCAGGCGGTCCTGCAGGAATCCCTTGAGAATGCCGTCCTCGATCAGGGTGGTGCACCGGGACGGCGTGCCCTCGTCGTCGACGGTCAGCGAGCCCCGCCGGTCGGGCAGGGTGGCATCGTCGACCACGGTCACGCCGGGCGCCGCGACGCGCTCGCCCATCAGGCCGGAGAAGGCCGACGTCTTCTTTCGGTTGAAGTCGCCCTCCAGGCCATGACCTATGGCCTCGTGAAGCAGGACCCCCGGCCAGCCGGGGCCGAGCACCACCTGCATCTCGCCGGCCGGGGCGGGCACCGACTCCAGCGCCACCACGGCCTTGCGCAGCGCCTCCTCGACCGTCGCCCGCCATGTTTCCGGCTCCAGATAGCGGGCATAGCCGACCCGGCCGCCGACCCCGTGGCCGCCGCTCTCGCGCCGCCCGTCCTGCTCGACCACCACCGACACGTTGAGCCGCACCAGCGGCCGCACGTCGGCCACCCGGACGCCATCGGCGCGCAGGATCTGCACCGCCTGCCAGGATCCGGACAGCGACGCCATCACCTGGCACACCCGGGAATCGCGGCCGCGCGCGTAGGCGTCGATCTCGCCGAGCAGGCGCACCTTGGCCTCGAACGGCTCGACTCCGAGCGGGTTAAGGTCGGCGTAGAGCCGCCGGTTGGTGCCCGCCGGAGGCTCGGCCAGGGTGCCGGAGTGTCCGCCGCGCACCGCCGCCACCGTCCGGCCGGCCCGCTCGACGGCCGCCTCGTCGAGCTCCGAGGCATGGGCATAGCCGGTGCACTCCCCGGACACCGCGCGCAGTCCGAATCCCTGCTCGGTGTCGAAGGTCGCCGCCTTGAGTTGGCCGTCGTCGAACGAGAAGCTCTCCGCCTGGCGGTATTCGAGGAACAGCTCGCCGTCGTCCATGCCGTGCAGCGCGGCGCCGACCCGCGCCCGCACGCGCGCGAGATCGAGGCCGCCGCGGGAGAAGAACAGATCGTCGGTGGTCGTCAGGTGGGTCATGGGGTCTCCCGATCGAATCGAGTCAAAGGATGGATATGGGAAGCCGGGCGTCGCCTGCCAGACCCCCGGCCGGACTCAGTCCCAGGCGCCGTCGGTCTCGATGTGCAGTCCCTCGCCGCAATGCTTGCAGTGCACGGCGTCCGGGTCGTGTCGCTGAAGGCCGCAGACGGGGCATTCGTGGCGGATTTTCTGCGGCCGGAAAATGGTCTGCACGAGGCGCAGGAACAGCGCCACCCCGACCACCATGATCAGCACCGCCAGAAGCCTCCCATGGCTGCCCTGCAAGGTGATGTCGCCGAACCCGGTGGTGGTCAGGGTGGTGACGGTAAAATACAATGCATCCACGTAATTGGTGATCTTCGGATTGACGTCGACCTGCATCACGTAGACCAGGGCGGTGACGAAGAACACGAAGACGAACAGGTTCAGGGCGCTCTGGATGGTGTCCTCGTGACGCCTGAAGAACGGGAAGGTGTCGCGCAGCTCCTTCAGCACGTGATAGCTGCGCAGCAGGCGGAGCACCCGCACCACCCTCAGAAAGGCCAGGTTCTCAAGGAACATGGGCGCCAGCAGGGACGCGATGACGATCAGATCCGCGATGATCATCGGGTGCAGCAGATGACGCCACCGGCGCGGCGCGATGATGAGCAGGGCGACGAAGTCGGCGATCATCACCACCGCGATGGTGTAATCGATGGCGAGGATCAGCGGCGTCAATTCCATCATCGACGACACCACGAAGAACATCACCGTGGTCAGGTCGAACGCCAGCACCACATAGCGGAACCGTCGCGCCCGCGCGTCACGGCCTCGGTAGAGTTGCACAAGAGTCTCGCGGACCTCGCTCATGGGTGGAGTTTAGAGCAAACGCATGGGCTTGCCAGCCGCGAATCGGCGTGCCATACCGTCCGCCCAACTGGGGAGACAGGCGATGCAAGGCGACGATCGCCGCGGCGATCCGAAATCCTGGGGCGCCGCCACCCGCGCGGTGCGCGGTGGCACCCTGCGCAGCGGCTTCGACGAGACATCCGAGGCGCTGTTCCTGACCTCGGGCTACGTCTACGAAAGCCCGCAGGAGGCGGAGGCCACCTTCAAGGGCGAAATCCAGCGCTTGCAGTATTCGCGCTTCGCCAATCCGACCGTGGACATGTTCGAACGGCGTCTGGCGCTGCTTGAGGGGGCCGCCTTCTGCCGCGCCACGGCGACCGGCATGGCCGCCGCCACCCTCGCCCTGATGTCCTGCGTCGGGGCCGGCGACCGGGTGGTCGGCGCGCGCGCCCTGTTCGGGTCCTGCCTCTATCTGCTCACCGATTTCCTGCCCCGGTACGGGATCGAGACCGAATTGGTCGACGGCACCGACCCCGCGCAGTGGGAGCGCGCCCTGTCGCGCCCGGCGGCGGCGGTGCTGCTCGAATCGCCGTCCAACCCGGGCCTGGAGATCATCGACATCCGACGGGTGGCCGACCTGACCCATGCCGCCGGCGGGCGGCTGATCGTCGACAACGCCTTCGCCACCCCGGTCCTGCAACGCCCGATGGACCTGGGCGCCGACCTGGTGTTCCATTCCTCGACCAAGTACATCGACGGCCAGGGCCGGACCCTGGGCGGCGCGGTGCTGACCAGCGACCGGGCGTTCCACGACGAGCATCTTCTGCCCCTGTACCGCAACACCGGCCCGGCGATCAGCCCGTTCAACGCCTGGGTGCAACTCAAGGGTCTGGAGACCCTGGCCCTGCGCATGGACCGCCACGGCGCCAACGCGCTGCGGGTGGCGCGGTTCCTGGAAACCCGCCCCGGAATCGCGCGGGTTCTGCACCCGGATCTGGAGAGCCATCCCCAGCACGATCTAGTCAGGGCCCAGATGTCGGGTGGCGGCGGCATCGTCGCGTTCGAGATGGCGGGCGGCAAGCCAGCCGCCTTCGAACTCATGAACGGCCTCGGCCTGATCGACATCTCCAACAACCTGGGCGACGCCAAGTCGCTGATTACCCACCCGGCGACCACCACCCACCATCGATTGACCGACGCGGAGCGCGCCCGGGTCGGAATCACCGGTGGCCTGCTGCGCCTGTCGGTCGGCCTGGAGGACCCGGAGGACCTGATCTCGGACCTGGACCGGGGGTTGGGCGGGTAGGCGCGGCACGCGCGCGCGGGCATGACGCCCGACATGTTCGGTGATCCGTCACTCCCGCGAAGGCGGGAGAGCGGGTGTTCGGCGGACCTGGACCCACCGACCACGGCGCACTAGATTAGAAACCTTCGATACCCGCCACCGACCAGTCCCTGTGGAGAAGCCCCCATGTCCGACCTGTCCCTGGCGCACGGCCTGCGCTTCGAGGACCTTTACGACCGTGCCGGCCTGGCCCGCGTCGACGCCCTGTTCCTCGATCAGGTGGGCGCCGCGACGCCCGACCTGCGCGACCGCCTGGAGGCCGCGCGGGCACTGCCGGAAGGTCTGACGGCGCTTCAGGAATCGGCCCTGCTTCTGGACCTGGCGCCGCATCTGGAGAACTTCCTCGCCATCCTGTTCGACATCGACGAGGACCTGGGCGAACTGGTCGACGTGCACGTCGGGCTGGACTTCTTCTTCAAGGCCAAGCGCAATTTCGTGCAGCGGGTGGCGGCCAGGGCGATTTCGCCGGAGGAGGCCGAAACCCTGGACGGCCCGGCCCTGTGGGACGAGGTCTGCGATCACGCCGGAGGCATCCTCAACCAGGCCGCCTTCGCCCGCAAGGTGACCGAGTGGGAGGCCGACCCGGCGGCCCACGCCGACGCCCTGGAGGCGGCCAAGCGCTACGCCGCCTGGGCGGTCCATTCCAAGGCCGGCCGGGAACTGCATCGCGACGACGTGTTCTTCCGCACCGTGACGCACCTGGACCACGACCGCCTGGTGCGCGGCGAGACGGTCGATCTGGAGGCCGGGGTTACCGCCCTCGGGCCGCTCCCCGGACACCGCCGGCACCGCGACGGCTTCCACCTCACCGACCGTGGCACCAGCCTGCTCGGCTGCCTGGACCAGACCCATTACTGCGTGATCTGCCACGACCGCGCGCGGGACTCCTGCGCCAAGGGATTCCGCGACCGCAAGACCGGCGACATCCAGGACAATCTCCTTGGCGTGGCCCTGCACGGCTGTCCGCTGGAGGAGAGGATCTCCGAGATGAACCTGCTCATCAACCGGGGACATCCGGTGTCGGCGATCGCCGTGGCGATGGTCGACAACCCGCTGGTCGCCGGCACCGGGCACCGCATCTGCAACGACTGCATGAAGGCCTGCATCTTCCAGAAACAGGAACCGGTGGACATCCCGCAGGTCGAGACCCGGACTCTCAAGAACCTGCTGACCCTGCCCCACGGGTTCGAGATCTATTCACTGCTCAGCCGCTGGAATCCGATGAACGTCCACCGCCCGCTGCCGAGGCCCGACAGCGGCTACAAGGTGTTGGTGGTCGGCCTCGGTCCGGCCGGATACACCCTGGCCCACCACCTCCTCAACGAGGGCCACGCGGTGGTGGCGGTGGACGGCCTCAAGATCGAACCCCTGGATCCGTCGCTTTCGGGCATCGACGAGACGGGCGACCGGGTGCCGTTCCGGCCGATCAAGGACTATCACGACCTTTGGGAGAACCTGGACGAACGGGCCATGGCCGGATTCGGCGGAGTGGCCGAATACGGGATCACGGTGCGCTGGGACAAGAACTTTCTGAAGGTGATCCGCCTGCTGCTGGAGCGCCGGGCGCGATTCTCGATGCTGGGCGGCGTGCGGTTCGGCTCCACCCTCACCGACCGCGAGGCGTTCGACCTGGGCTTCGATCACATCGCCCTGTGCGCCGGCGCCGGCAAGCCGACCGTGCTCGACATGCCCGGCAACCTGGCGCGCGGGGTGCGCCAGGCCTCCGACTTCCTGATGGGCCTGCAACTCACCGGCGCCGCCAAGGCCGATTCCGTCGCCAACCTGCAACTGCGCCTGCCCGTCGTGGTGATCGGCGGCGGCCTGACCGCCATCGACACCGCCACCGAGGCGCTGGCCTATTACGCGCGACAGGTCGAGAAGTTCCTGCATCGTTACGAGGTGCTGGCCGACGAGGCCGGCGCGGCGGCGGTGCGCGCCGCCTGGACGCCGGAGGAACAATCCATCGCCGATGAATTCCTGGCCCACGGCCGGATGCTTAGGGACGAGCGCGAGACGGCCTGGGAAGAGGATCGGGAACCCGATTTCGGGCCGCTGCTCGACTCCTGGGGCGGCGCCACCGTCGCCTACCGGCGGCGGATGGTCGAGTCCCCGGCCTATCGGCTCAATCACGAGGAGATCGCCAAGGCATTGGAGGAGGGCATTCGGTTCGCCGAGCTGCTGGGGCCCCTGGCGGTGGAGACCGACGCATTCGGACATGCCGAGCGCATCCGCCTGGAGCGCATGGCGATGGTCGACGGGCGACCGCGCGGCACCGGCGAGGAGATCGCGCTGTCGGCCCGGTCGGTGCTGATCGCCGCCGGCACCCGGCCCAACACGACCCTGTCGCGCGAGCTGGACGGCTTCGCCGACCTCGACGGCGCGTATTATCGGGCTCTCGACGAGGATGGCCAACCGGTCGCGGTGACCGACACCCCCAAACCCGAGGCGCCGGCCGTTCTGACCCGGCTGGAGGCCGATGGCCGGGCGATGAGCTTCTTCGGCGACCAGCACCCGGCCTGGGCCGGTAACGTGGTCAAGGCGATGGCCAGCGCCAAGCTGGGGTATCCGGCGATCGACCGGGTTCTGCGGCGGCGCGCTCCGTCGCCGGTCTCGGCCGACGCGCTGACGGCGACCCTGAACCGCGACCTGCGCGCCGTGGTGCACGCGGTCAAGCGCCTGACGCCGACGATCGTCGAGGTGATCGTCAAGGCGCCGGCGGCGGCGCGCCGCTTCAAGCCGGGACAGTTCTTCCGGCTTCAGAATTTCGAGACCCACGCCCTGGTCCACGAGGACAGCCGATTCAACATGGAGGGTCTGGCCCTGACCGGAGCCTGGGTCGACGTCGAGGCCGGACTGGTGTCGGTCATCGTGCTGGAAATGGGCGGATCGTCCAACCTCTGCGCCCATCTGAAGCCGGGCGAGCCGGTGGTGCTGATGGGACCGACCGGAGCGCCCACCGAGACCCCGGGCGGCGAGACGGTGCTGCTGGCCGGCGGCGGGCTCGGCAACGCGGTGCTGTTCTCGGTCGGCCAGGCGATGCGCGCCGCCGGCTCCAGGGTGCTCTACTTCGCGGGCTACAAGGGACTCGACGACCGCTATCACGTGGAGAACATCGAAAAGGCGGCCGACCTGATCGTCTGGTGCTGCGACGCGGCGCCGGGCTTCGCCGCCGGGCGACCGGGGGATCGGACCTTCGTCGGCAACATCGTCGAGGCGATGGTCGCCTATGCGTCCGGCGCCCTGGGCGAGATCACGATTCCGCTGGATGCCGTGGACCGCATCGTCGCCATCGGCTCGGACCGGATGATGGACGCGGTGCGCGCCGCCCGCCACGGAGCATTGAAGCCTTACCTGAGGAACGGCCATGTGGCCATCGGCTCCATCAACTCGCCGATGCAGTGCATGATGAAGGAAATCTGCGCCCAGTGCCTGCAAGCCCACGTGGACCCGGACACGGGACACCGTTCGGTGGTCTTCTCCTGCTTCAATCAGGATCAGGACCTGGACCGGGTGGATTTCGACTGCCTGCATCAGCGCCTGGCCCAGAACGGAGCACAGGAGAAACTGACCCGGCAGTGGATCGCGCGCGGCCTGAGGGGACGGATCGAAACGGCGGAGTAGACGCGCGGCCGGCCGGCGAGCATCGATCGGAGGCCGCCAATTCCGGTCTTTTGACGCCACGCGTTCCAACCTATAATCGGCGCAACGTTTCGGGGAAGGAAACGGCAACCTCGGGGGAAACGGAATGGAAATCTGGCAATCCGCCGCCGTGGTCACGGGCGCCGCGTCGGGACTCGGCGCGGAAACGGCGCGCCATCTGGCCGAGCAGGGCGCGCGGGTCAGCGTCGTGGACATCGACGCCGAGCGCCTGCACCCCCTGGCGGAGGCAATCGGCGCCAAGGCCATTCCCTGTGACGTCTCCGACTCCGCGGCCACCAAGGCGGCGATGGAGAACGCCCGGCAGGCCCATGGTCCGGCCCGGGTGATGGTCCACTGCGTCGGTCGCGGACACACCCAGACGTTGATGGACGAGGACGGCCCAATGTCGCTGACCAGCTTCCGGGAACTGGTCGAGGTCAATCTGATTTCCACCTTCAACATGATGCGTCTGGCGGCGGCCGACATGGCCGCCCTGCCGCCGCTGGCCGACGGCGAGCGCGGAGTGATCGTCACCACCGCCTCGGTGTCCGCCTACGAGGGGCAGAGCGGCGAGGCGGCCTACGCGGCATCGAAGGGGGGCGTGGTCAGCATGATCCTGCCGGCGGCGCGCGAGCTGGGGCCGCTGGGCATCCGGGTGGTGGGAATCGCCCCGGGCCTGTTCGGGACCGCGACGCTGTTCAACATCCAGCGCGATCTGAACCCCCGGGTGACGCGCCAGATTCCGTTTCCGCACCGGCTGGGCGATCCGTCGGAGTTCGCGTCGATGGTCGTTCACGTGATCAAGAACGTGATGGTCAACGGTTCGGTGCTGCGCCTCGACGGGGCCTACCATCGATGACCGCCATCCACCTGCACCTGGTCTCCCACGCCTCGGGGGAGTTGATCGAGATGCTGGCCCGCAACTCCATCGCCCAGCTCGACGGGGTGGTGGTGGAACGTCGGTTGTGGAAGATGGTCCGCCACCTGGGCCAGCTTCCGGACATCCTGGCCGCGGTCGGCGAGACTCGCGGATTCGTGCTGCACAGCCTCGCCGCGACCGACCTGCGCGAAGCCCTGGAGGGCGGCTGCGAGCGTCTCGCCGTGCCCTGCGTGTTCGCTCTCGAACCGCTGGTCACCACCCTGTCGGAGACCTTCGACGCGCCGATCCGTTACCGCAGCAGCGCCCGCGACCTGATCGACGAGGGCTTCTACCGGCGCATCGAGGCGATGAAGTACTCGATCGGCCACGACGACGGATCGGCGACCGGCGATCTGGCGGACGCCGACGTGATCGTGGTCGGGGTGTCGCGCGCCACCAAGACGCCGACCTGCATGTACCTGGCCTCGCTGGGCGTGAAGGCGGCCAACGTGCCGTTGGTGCCCGGGGTGTCGCTGCCCGACGAGGTGACCGATGTCGCGGGGCCGCTGGTGGTCGGCCTGACCATCGATCCGGCGCGCCTCGCCGTGGTGCGGGCGGCGCGCATGCGCGCCCTGCGCATGGACCCGGCGACCGACTACACCGACGAGGAGCGGCTGCGCGGCGAGGTGCTGGACGCCCGGCGGCTGTTCGTGCGCCACGGCTGGCCGGTGATCGACGTGACCCATCGCTCGATCGAGCAGACCGCCTCGATGATCATGCGCATGCTGGACGAGCGCGGCGCGCCGCCGCCGGTTTGACCGCGCGGCCTATAGGGTTTCCCGGGGATAGACCCCCCACACCTCGTCGCGCCGCAGCCAGCCCTCGATCCCTTCCGCCTCGACGCGACACCAGACGCCGTCGGTCGGGCACTCGCGAACCGTGGCGATGACCCCCGGCTCGGCCCGCGCCGCCGGCTCGGCGGCGGCGTCCGGCACCCGGCGCAGATTGCGCACCTGGCCCGTGACGATCACCGTGCGCCGCCCGTCGAGCATCGACTGGTGGACCCAGCCCTCGGCGCCCTGCCAGTCGCGAACCTTGCGCCAGGTGGCGTATTCGGCGATCACCTCGACCGGCAGGGTGCGGCGGCGGTACACCCACTCCACCGGATAGCGCAGACCGGGACCGGTCCGCATGTTGACCTCGCCGGCCCTGAGGCTGACGAATCGCGGCAGCGGCAGGCCGGTGCCCCGGGTCTCGTCGAGGCCGGCCGCCGGCGACGCCGTGAACGCGAACAGGGCGGCGAGGATCAGGCGGAGAGGTCGCTGCATGGGCGGCATGATCGGTCAGCCGTCGCGGCCTGTCAACGGCGCCGAGCCGGTGGGACTGGACAAGCCCGCCCAGGACTGGTATGGCCGAAACACATCAATTGGAGCACGCCATGTCCGTTACGAAGCCTCTCGTCGTTGTCACCCGCAAGCTACCGGATGCGATCGAGACCCGCCTGACGGAACTGTTCGACACCCGACTCAATCCCGACGACAGGCCGTTCACGCGCGACGAGATGAATGCCGCGATCGCGGAAGCCGACGTGCTGGTGCCGACGGTCACCGACCGCATCGACTCCGCGCTGCTGTCGCACGCCGGACCGAGGCTGCGGCTGATCGCCAACTACGGCACCGGGGTCGACCACATCGACCTGGCCACCGCCCGGCAGCGCAACATCACGGTGACCAATACCCCGGACGTGTTGACCGAGGACACCGCCGACATGGCGATGGCCCTGGTTCTGGCGGTGCCGCGCCGGCTCGCCGAGGGTGAACGGGTGATGCGCGGCGGCGATTGGGACGGTTGGTCCCCCACCTGGATGCTGGGCCACCGCATCTGGGGCAAGCACCTGGGGATCGTCGGCATGGGCCGCATCGGCCAGGCGGTGGCCCGCCGGGCGCGCGGTTTCGGCCTGCGGATTCACTATCACAACCGGCGCCGGGTTCACCCGGACATCGAGGCCGAGTTGGAGGCCACCTACTGGGACAGCCTGGACCAGATGCTGGCCCGCATGGACGTGGTCTCGGTGCATTGCCCGCATACCCCGGCCACCTATCACCTTCTGTCGGCGCGGCGCCTGGGGATTCTCAAGCCGCACGCCTACGTGGTCAACACGTCGCGCGGCGAGGTGATCGACGAAAACGCTCTGGTCCGCATGCTGGAGGCCGGCGAGCTGGCCGGCGCCGGGCTCGACGTGTTCGAACACGAGCCGGCGGTCAACCCGAAGCTGATCACCATGGACAACACCGTCCTGTTGCCGCACCTGAGTTCGGCGACCATCGAGGGGCGGATGGAAATGGGCGAGAAGGTGATGATCAACATCAAGACCTTCATCGACGGACACACGCCGCCCGACCGGGTTCTCGAATCGATGCTCTGAGCGGCGCTCGGATCGGCGCCGAACCGATTGCCGCGATCGGCATGACGGAGGAGGACGCCGGGCCGAGCGGGATCAAGGCGTGCGGAACGGCGCGCCAACGGACCCGGGCGCTCGCCCGACGTCACTGGAGCGGGAAGTCCTTGAGTTTCGCCAAACCCATGAAACCCCGCGCAAGGCCAGCGCTTGTTTCGCGGCGTCGGTGTTCGGCCGCGCGCTGTCCAAGAGGGCGAGCCGATTTGCGGGGTCTTGCCGATCGGTCTCGGGATCGGACGTCCGGCACGCGCCAGGGGGCGCGCGGCGGCCGAGCGGCCGCGCCGTCCGGAGAATCCTATTCGCGGACCAGGGCCCGCGCCAACTGACTCAGGGCTTCCTGATGACGTTCGTTCTCGATCTGCGCGAAGTTGCGCGCCAGTTCCAGGCACATCCGCTGGCGCGACGACAGGTCCTCCGCCTGCCGGACCTCCTGCAGACCCTCGTAGAAGTACCCGACCGGGACCTTCAGCGCCCGCGCCACCTCGTAGAGGCGGCCGGCCGAAATCCGGTTGATGCCGCGCTCGTACTTGTGCGCCTGTTGATAGGTCACGCCGATCATGTCGGCCATCTGCTGCTGGCTCAATCCGAGCATGACCCGCCTCTCGCGGATTCTGTTGCCCACGAAGCGGTCGATCTCCGTCGACCGGGATCGCGTTGATTCCATCGTACCCATGGTCACCCGTTTTTTTATGCCCAATCCGACTACGCACGAGCGGGATGTTCGGATCGGTCAATCCGAAGGTTTTTTCCCCTCGTTACGAAGTTCGTTTTTTCTCAATGCCGCCTATTTGTCAAAGCGAATGTGCAAATAGAGAAAAATTTCTTATTTTTCAGCACCCTCGCCTTGCTCTGTCGAGACAACCCGAGCCTTGGACAGGGCGTCGAGTTGCTCCTGCATCTGGTTCAGGCGCGCCTGCATGGCGTCGAGCGCCTCCTGCGAGGCATGGCCGTTGCCGCCCGGCGACATCCGAACGCGCCCGCCCGGACGCCCGTCCGGGTCCATGAAGGGCGAGAACATGCGCATGGCGTTTTCGAACAGCGCCATGTTCTGCTTGCTCATCTCCTCGAACTGGCCGAACGGGAACAGGCCGTCGAGGGTGTCCTGCATGTAATGCCGCATCTGCTCCTGATTGCGCGCGAAGGCGTGCATGGAATGCTCCAGGTAGCGCGGCACCAGGCCCTGAAGGGAGTCGCCATAGAAGCTGATCAGGTGGCGCAGGAAGCTGATCGGCAGCAGGTGCTGCCCCTTGTTCTCCTCCTCGACGATGATCTGGGTGAGCACGGAGCGGGTGATGTCCTCGCCGGTCTTGGCGTCATAGACCACGAATTCCGTGCCGTCCTTGACCATCTGCGAGAGGTGGTCCAGCGTCACGTAGCTGCTGGTGGCGGTGTTGTAGAGCCGCCGGTTGGCGTATTTCTTGATTGTATAAGGCGGCTTGATGACGCCCGGGTCCTTAACCATTCGACACACCCTTCCCATGCCTTCGCGGAAGACTCCCTCCCTCCGATAAACTAGATCGGGTCATTTCGCGATGCAATAGTGCTCATGGGTTTGTTCTAATGTTCCGCGCCGCGGCGCTTCACAGGGCGCCGCGAAATGCCTATAGTGCGGCCCCCGCCGGGCCGGAGGCGAATGACCAGCCGGGCGGGCCATCCCTTCCCACCAGCCCGGAGGCATCGACCAGGCAATGTTTGATTTCCCCCCCAAGACCGCCGTCATGATCTGTGGACACGGCAGCCGCGATGACGAGGCGGTGACCGAGTTCGAGCAGCTTTCCGTGCATCTGCGGGCCCGCCTGCCCGACCTGGACGTGGAGAGCGGATTCCTCGAATTCGCCCGCCCGGTGATCCGCAGCGGTCTGGACAAGCTGCGCGAGCGGGGCGCCGAGCGCATCCTCTGCCTGCCCGGCATGCTGTTCGCGGCCGGTCACGTGAAGAACGACCTGCCCAGCGAGGTCAACGAATTCGCCGCCACCTATCCGCATCTGGACGTGCGGTTCGGGCGCGAGCTGGCGATCGACGCGCGGCTGCTCGCCGCCTCGGCCGAGCGGATCGATGCGGCCCTCGACGACCGAATCCCCAAATCCGACACCCTGCTGATGGTGGTCGGACGCGGCACCAACGACCCGGACGCCAACTCCAATATCTCCAAGGTCGCCCGGATGCTCTGGGAGGGCATGGGATTCGGCTGGTGCGAGGTGTCTTATTCCGGGGTCGCGTTCCCGCTGGTCGACGCCGGCCTCGCCCACGCGGCGCGGCTTGGCTACAAGCGGATCGTGGTGTTCCCCTACTTCCTGTTCACCGGCCGCCTGGTCAAGCGCATCTATCAGTGGACCGACGAGGCGGCGGCGGCGCATCCGGAGATCGAGTTCGTCAAGGCGCCGTA
Source organism: Magnetospira sp. (assembly GCA_028282245.1). GTDB lineage: Bacteria > Pseudomonadota > Alphaproteobacteria > Rhodospirillales > Magnetospiraceae > JANQGL01. The sequence continues at coordinate 19,991 of JANQIL010000076.1, read as the reverse complement.
CCTGAACGATCATCCGCTGGTCATCGAGACCTTCCTCGACCGGCTGGTCGAGATGGAAACCGGCGCCAACCTGATGAACTGCCAACTCTGCAAGTATCGGGAACAGATTATCGGCCGCGAGGCCGAGGTCGGCATGCCGCAGGCCGGTCACCATCACCATGTGCGTGGCGTTGGCACCGATCACGACCATCATCACCATCACGGCCATGACCACCACCATGGCCACGACCATCCGGCCCATGACTCCTGAGAGTCGGTTCGACTATCTGCGCGATCCGGAGGCGATCTACGCGCAATCGTTCGCGATTGCCCGCGCCGAGGCCGACCTCGGCGGGATCGCCGACGACGCGGCGGACCTGGCGTTGCGTCTGGTTCATGCCTGTGGGCGGCCGGAAGTGGTGGCCGATCTGGTGATCTCCCCCGACGCGGTGACGACCGGGCGGGCCGCGCTGGCCACCGGAGCGGCCATCCTGACCGACGTCGAGATGGTCGTCCATGGCATCATCCGGCGCCGCCTGCCGGCCGCCAACCGGGTGGTCTGCCGGCTGTCCGATCCACGGGTTCCCGACATCGCGGCGCGCCACGGCACCACCCGTAGCGCCGCCTCGGTGGACCTGTGGGACGACGATCTGGCGGGCGCCGTGGTCGCCATCGGCAACGCGCCCACCGCCCTGTTCCGGCTGCTCGAACGCCTCGCCGACGGAGCGCCGCGTCCGGCCCTGATCGTCGGTTTTCCGGTCGGTCTGGTTGGCGCCGCCGAATCGAAGCAGGCGCTGATCGACCATGCCGACGGCATCCCCTACCTGACCCTGCGCGGGCGCGCCGGCGGCAGCGCCCTGGCGGCGGCGGCGGTCAACGCCCTGGCGGCGGCGGCCGGGTCATGAGCGATATCTGGCTGCACGTCATCGGCCTCGGTGACGACGGTCCGGACGGCCTGTCGGCGGCGGCCCGCGACCTGATCGCCAACGCCGAGGTACTGGTCGGCGGCGCGCGGCATCTGGCGATGATCGGCGACGGCCCGGCCGAGCGCCTGTCCTGGGCCGACGGCTACCGGGAAACGCTCGATGCCCTGCTGGCGCGGCGCGACCGCCGGGTGGTGGTCCTGGCGACCGGCGATCCGCAATGGTTCGGAATCGGCGCCATCCTGGCCCGCCACGTGGCCCCGTCGGAAATGCGCATCCTGCCGGCGCCGGGGTCCGTCAGCCTCGCCGCCGCGCGTCTCGCCTGGCCGTTGCAGGAGGTGGCGGCGGTCAGCCTGCACGGACGGCCCCTGGAGTCGGTGCGCCGTCACCTGGCGCCCGGAGCGCGGCTCCTGGTGCTGTCCGAGAACGCGCGCACCCCGGCCCGCCTCGCCGGGCTTCTGGCGGGCGACGGCTGGGGCGCCAGTTCCCTGGTCGTGTTCGAGCACCTGGGCGGCGCGCGAGAGCGGCGGATCGATGGCACCGCCGACGCCTGGCGCGAACCGGCCGGCGCCGATCTCAACATCGTCGCGGTGACCTGCCGTGCCGATCGCGGGACCGTCCCGCTGTCCCTGGCGCCGGGCCTGCCGGACGATGTCTTCGACCACGACGGCCAGATCACCAAGCGCGAGGTGCGCGCCGCGACCATCGCCGCCCTGGCCCCGAAGCCCGGCGAGACGCTCTGGGATGTCGGCGCCGGGTCCGGATCGGTGGCCATCGAGTGGCTGCGCGCGGCGCCTGGCGCGCGGGCCGTCGCGGTGGAGCGCGACCCGGCGCGGACGGCCCGCATCCGCCACAACGCCGCCGCGCTCGGGGTGCCGGAACTGGAGGTGGTGACCGGTCACGCGCCGGCCGTGCTGGACACGCTCGGCGGACCGCCCGACGCGGTGTTCGTCGGCGGCGGGGTTTCCGCCGACGGTCTTCTGGAGGCGTGCCTGGCCGCGCTCGAACCCGGCGGGCGGCTGGTCGCCAACGCGGTGACCCTGGACGCCGAACGCCGGCTGCTCGACTTCCGGGCGCGCCACGGCGGCGATCTGCTCCGCCTGTCGGTGGCCCGCGCGGCGCCGGTCGGCGAGCGGGCGGGATTCGCTCCGTTGCGCACCGTCACCCAGCTCCGACTCACCCTCGCGGATCATTCATGACCACCCTGTACGGACTTGGCACCGGCCCCGGCGATCCCGGGCTGATCACCGTCAAGGCACTGCGCATCCTTCAAAAGGTTCCGGTGATCGCCTATCCGGCGTCACTGGAGGGCGACAGCCTGGCGCGCCGGATCGCCGCGCCCCACATTCCTCCACGCCGCGTCGAGGTGGCGATGCGGCTGCCGTTCGACCCCGACGGCCGGGCCGACGCCGACTACGACCGCCACGCGGAAACCCTGGCCGAGCACCTGGCGGCGGAGCGCGACGTGGCGGTGCTCTGCGTCGGCGACCCGCTGTTTTACGGCTCGTTCCAATACCTCATGACGCGTCTGGCCGGGCGGTTCCCGATCGAGGTGGTGCCCGGGGTCTGCGCCCCGACCGCCTGCGCGGCCGAGGCCGGGGTACCACTCACATCACGCGACGACAGCCTGATCGTGCTCACCGCGACACTGTCCGAGGAAACCCTGCGGGCGCGCCTCGACGGGATCGAGGCGGCGGCGGTAATGAAGGTCGGACGTCACCTCGGCAAGCTGGTTCGGGTGCTCGACCGGCTTGGACGCCTGGATGACGCGATCTACGTGGAGCGGGCCGGACTCCAGAACAGCCGAATCCTGCCGTTGGCGCGGGTGGAGGACGACGAGGTGCCCTATTTCTCCACCGTGCTGATCGGCCCGGGGATCGGCCGATGACCCGGCCGGCGATCGTCGTTCTCGACGCCGGCGCGCTCGATATCGCGCGGCGGATTCGCGACCTCCTGCCGGGATCGGACATCCATGGACGCGCCGGCCGCGTGACCGGCGCGGCGCACGCGTTCGACGACACCGCCGCTTGCCTGCGCGCTTTGTTCACGGCCGGACGGCCGATCATCGCCCTCTGCGCGGCCGGCATCGTGATTCGCGCCCTCGCCCCGCTGCTGACCGACAAGCGGGCCGAGCCACCGGTCCTGGCGGTGGCCCGCGACGGCGCGGCGGTGGTGCCGCTGCTCGGCGGGCATCACGGAGCCAACCGGCTGGCTCGCGACCTGGCCGACGGACTGGGCGGCCGGGCGGCGGTGACCACGGCCACCGATACCGCATTCGGTCTGGCGCTCGACGACCCTCCGGCCGGCTGGCGGATCGGCGGCCCGGCGGGCGCGAAACCGGTCATGGCGGCGCTGCTGGCCGGGGAACCGGTCGGCCTGCTGGAGGAGGCCGGCGACACGGCCTGGCTGCGCGATTCGGCGGTCCCGTTCGCCGATACCGGCACCCACGCGGTACTCTGCACCGACCGCGCGGCGGCCGGCTCGGCCACCGATCTGGTGCTGCATCCGCCGACCCTGGCCCTCGGGGTCGGCTGCGCAAGGGATTGCCCGCCGGCCGAACTCGCCGATCTGGTGGACCGAACCCTCGCGCGGGCGGGGTGGTCCCCGAAGTCGGTGGCCGGGGTGTTCTCGATCGATCTGAAAATGGACGAACCGGCGGTTCTCGCCCTGGCCGAGCGTCTGGGCGTGCCGGCGCGGTTCTTTTCGGCGGCCGACCTCGAAGCCCGGACGCCGCGCCTCGCCAACCCGTCGGAGACCGTTTTCGCCGAGGTGGGCTGCCACGGCGTGGCCGAGGCGGCGGCCCTCGCGGCGGCCGGATCGCACGCCGATCTGGTGGTCGAAAAAACCAAAACCGAACGGGCCACCTGCGCCGTGGCCCGCGATGGGCGGGATCTTGATCCGCTGATCGTGGGCCGGGCGCGCGGCCGCCTGCGCATCGTCGGAATCGGTCCCGGCGCGCCGGACTGGCGCACCCCGGCGGTCGACGCGGCGCTGGCCCGGGCGACCGACGTCGTCGGATACGGGCTGTATCTGGACTTGCTGGGCGACGCCCTGGCCGGCAAGGCGCGCCATGCCTCCGACCTCACGGAAGAGGAGGCACGGGTGCGGCGCGCCCTCGATCTGGCGGCCGAGGGGCGCTCGGTCGCCCTGGTGTGCTCGGGCGACGCCGGCATCTATGCCCTGGCCACCCTGGCCTTCGAAGTGATGGAACGCGAGAACCGGGCCGACTGGGCCCGGATCGACGTCGCGGTGGAGCCCGGAATCTCGGCCCTGCAAGCGGCGGCGGCCCGCGTCGGGGCGCCGATCAACCACGATTTCTGCGCCATTTCCCTGTCCGATCTGCTGACCCCCTGGGAAGACATCGCGCGCCGGGTGCGGGCGGCGGCCGAGGGGGATTTCGTGGTCGCCTTCTACAATCCGGTCTCGAAGCGCCGCCGGACCCAGCTTGCCGGGGCGCGCGACATCCTGCTCGGCCACCGATCCCCGGAAACCCCGGTGGTGCTGGCCCGCAACCTGGGGCGGGACGACGAATCGGCGCGGGTGACGACGCTCGGCGACCTCGCGCCCGACGACGCGGACATGTTGACCCTGGTTCTGGTCGGGTCGAGCCAGACCCGGCGCTGGAGGACGTGGGTCTACACGCCGCGCGGCTACGCGCGCAAGATGGAGGCCGCGCGGTGACGGTGCACTTCATCGGCGCCGGCCCCGGCGCGCCGGACCTCATCACCCTGCGCGGCTTGCGGCTGATCGAGCGTTGCCCGGTCTGCCTCTATGCGGGCTCCCTGGTCCCGGCCGAGGTGGTCGCGGCGGCACCGCCGGACGCCCGGGTGATCGACACCGCGCCGCTCGACCTGGAGGCGATCGTCGCCGAAATGGTCGCGGCGCACCGCAATGGCCAGGACGTGGCAAGGGTGCATTCCGGCGATCCATCCCTCTATGGGGCGATCGGCGAGCAGATGCGGCGGCTCGACGGCCTCGGAATCGCCTACGACATCTGCCCCGGCGTGCCGTCCTTCGCGGCCGCCGCCGCGACCCTCAAGCGGGAGCTGACCCTGCCCGGGGTTTCGCAGACCGTGATCCTGACCCGCACCGCCACCCGATCGTCGCCCATGCCGCCCGAAGAAGACCTGGCCCAATTGGCGCGCGGCGGCGCCACGCTCGCCATCCATCTGTCGATCACCAACCTCGCCAAGGTGGTGCGCGACCTCGTTCCCCACTACGGGACCGACTGCCCGGCGGCGGTCGTGTTCCGCGCCTCGTGGCCCGACGAAACGGCGATCGTGGGCACCCTGGCCGATATTCGGGAGCGGGTGAAGGCGGCCGGCATCACCCGCACCGCGCTGATCCTGGTCGGGCCGGTGCTGGCGACGGAGGACTTCGCGGACAGCCGACTCTATGCGGCCGATCATTCCCACCTGCTGCGCCCGAAGGCCTGATCACGCCGCGACGCCGAGCCAGCGCAGGGCGGCCTCGGCGGAATCCGCCACCTCTCCCGGTTCCGGGTCGGGGCGCCTGACGTAGAGAATCGGCAGATCGAGAACGCGCGCCGCCTCGATCTTGCCGTGGCCGGAGGCGCCGCCGGAATTCCTGGTCACCAGCACGCCGATGCGGCGGGTCCGCATGAGGGCGATTTCGTCGGCCGGGCGGAACGGCGGCAAACCGGTGATCAGTTCATGCGCGGGAAGCGGCAAGGCACTGTCCGGCACCCGGGGCAGGCGGACCAGGAACCAGCAATCGGCGCGGCCGGCGAAGGCTTGGAGGTTCCGCGCGCCGACGGTTAGGAAAGCTCGCCGACCCAGCACCGGCAAGCGCTCGGCCGCGTCTTCCCAGGTCGCCGCCTCGATCCATCGCTCGCCCGGCCCGCGCGCCCAGGCGGGGCGGACGATTTGAAGACGCGGCACCCTGGCCGCCGCGCAGGCGGCGCGGGCATGCGCGGAGATGGTCGCCGCGTAGGGATGGGTGGCGTCGACCACCAGATCGATGAACAGGTCGCGCAGGAACCAGGTCAGGTCGTCGATCCCATCGAATCTGTTGTTGAGCACCACGCCGGGAATGCGCGCCGGGCGGTCGAGAACGCCGGCCAGGGTGGTGATCACCTCGAAGCTTTCGGCCGTTCGGCGGGCCAGTTCCCGGGCCTCGGCGGTGCCGCCGAGGATGAGCAGTCGGGGCCGCCTCATGACCGCGCCCGCCGGCCAGCGGTTGAAGGAACGAAACATGTCATGGCGGTGACTTTAATGCGTCGCGGCCGGCGAGACCAGACACCCGGGGCATCCGTCGCGGGACTTCCCAGACCGGACGTCGACGCGCTATGAAGGGACACCCGGTTCGAACACGCGAGGCGGTGGTGGACGAGTCCCTGTTCCTGAAGACCATCCTGGAGTCCGGCCTGGCCCATTGCCGGGTGGTGGTCGACGATCACGGCGGCCTGCTGATCAGCCTGTTCATGGCCGGACTGGTCGGCGGCCCGACCCACTGCGTCGGCATGTGCGGCCCCTTCGTGCTGTCGCAGGTCACCGCGCGGCTGGAGGACACCCCGGCCGCCGGAATGCGCGAATGGCACCGCCTGAGCGGCGCGGCATTGGTCCCGTATCACCTGGGCCGTCTGACCACCTACGTTCTGCTCGGAGCGGCGGCGGCGTTGATGGTTGCCGGGGCCACCGCGTTCGGCGGGTTTCGCTGGCTCTCGGCCGGCCTGCTGAGTCTGGCCGCGCTGTTCTTCATCGGTTACGCGCTGCGCGGGCTGCTGCCTCGCCTGCCACGATTCGGCGGCGACGCGGCGCGCGAGGGCGCCTGGAGTCGCCGGCTGGGCGACCGCGCGCGGCCATTGTTCGCGCGGCCGGTCGGCTGGCGCGGCTACGCGCTCGGCGTCGCCCTCGGATTCCTGCCCTGCGGGCTGCTCTACGGCGCCCTGGCCGCCGCCGCCTCGGGCAGCGACCCGTTGGCCGGAGCCTTCGCCATGACCGCCTTCGGCCTCGGCACGGTGCCCAGCCTGATCGGGGTCGGGCTGGCCGGGCACGTGGCCGGCCAGCATTGGCGCGGCGCCCTGGCCCGGATCGCCCCGGTGCTGTTGGTGATCAACGCCGGGATCCTCGGCACGATGGCCTGGCGGCTGCTGGCCGCGTGACCGGCCGCCCCCGCCGCCGCGCGCCGGCCGCTCCGCCGGGCCTGATCGTCGCCGCCCCCGCCTCGGGCAGCGGCAAGACCCTGTTCACGCTCGGCCTGCTGCGCCTTCTGGCCCGGCGCGGGCGGCGGATCGCCTCGGCCAAGTGCGGTCCGGACTATATCGACCCGGCCTTCCACGCCGCCGCCACCGGGCGTCCCTGCGTCAATCTGGACCCCTGGGCGATGCGCCCGGAGACCCTGAGCCGGGTGCTGGACGGCCTGTCCGACGACGCGGAGTGCATCGTCTGCGAGGGCGTGATGGGGCTGTTCGACGGCGCCACCGCCGACTCCGGCTCGACCGCCGATCTGGCGGCGGCATTGGGCTGGCCGGTGATCCTGGTGGTCGACGCCCGCGCCCAGGCGGCCTCCGCCGCTGCTCTGACGCGCGGCTTCGCGACCCACCGCGCGGATATCCGGCTGTCGGGCGTGGTGTTCAACCGTATCGGCGGCGCGACCCACGCGGCGACGATCGCCGACGCCATGGCCCGCCACCTGCCCGATCTGCCGGTGCTCGGCTTCCTGCCGCGCGACGAGGACATCGTCGTGCCGTCGCGCCACCTGGGGCTGATTCAGGCGAACGAGCATCCGGACCTGGACGGATTCCTCGATCGAGCGGCCGACCTGGTGGGCGATCACCTGGACGTCGACGCGCTGCCGCGGATCGCTCGACCGGCCGCGCCGACACGCGGCCCCGATCCCGTGCCGCCGCTGCCGCCGCCCGGACAACGGATCGCGATGGCCCGCGACGTTGCCTTCGCCTTCGCCTATCCCCATGTGACGCGAGGATGGCGAGCCGCCGGGGCCGACCTGACGGCGTTCTCGCCGCTCGCCGACGAAAGCCCCGATGCGGCGGCGGATGCGGTGTATCTACCGGGCGGGTACCCCGAACTGTTCGCCGGCCGCCTGGCCGCCAATCGGCGCTTCCTGGACGGCCTGCGCGCGGCGGCGGCGCGCGGCGCCTTCGTCTATGGCGAATGCGGCGGCTACATGACGCTCGGCGCCGGCTTGATCGACGCCGACGGGACGCGCCATGGGATGGCCGGACTGCTGCCGGTCGAGACCTCGTTCGCGGCGCGCCGCCTCACCCTGGGCTATCGCGACGCAACCCTGGCCGGCGACACGCCCCTCGGTGCCGCCGGGCAACGGTTTCGGGGCCACGAGTTCCATTATGCCAGCCTGCGCGCCGAGGACGCCGGACGTCCGTTGTTCACCTGCCGCACTGCGCGCGGCGACGACCTCGGCCCGGCCGGTCTTTGCGTCGGGAGGGTCGCCGGGTCGTTCGTGCACCTGATCGACCGGGCATAGGGAGCATCGCCGATGGACATTCCATTCTGGCGCCGCAAGGCCCTCCCCGAGATGACCCTCGACGAGTGGGAATCCCTGTGCGACGGCTGCGGAAAATGCTGCCTGCACAAGCTGGAGGATCCGGACGACGGCGAAGTTGCGTTCACCGAGGTGGCCTGCCGGCTGCTCGACCGCCGGACCTGCCGCTGCACCGACTACGCGAACCGCACCCTGCTGATCCCCGATTGCGTGGAGCTTACCCCGCGCGACCTCGCGAACATCCACTGGCTGCCATCCACCTGCGCCTACCGGCTGCTGCGCGACGGCCGCGATCTGCCGTCCTGGCACCCCCTGGTGACCGGTGATCCGCGATCCGCGCATCGGGCCGGCCAGTCGGTGCGCGGTCGCGCGGTGGCCGAGACGGAGGCCGGGGACCTGGAAGACCATATCGTCTCCTGGCCCGAATAGGTTTATACCGGAGCCATGATCGATCTGCCGATTCTGTCCGGCGTCACCGCCGCCGTGGCGACGCCGCTGACCGCCGATCGCGACATCGACGTGCCGCGATGGGCCCATCATTGCCGGTGGCTGCTCGCCAACGGCTGCGACGGACTGGCCGTGTTCGGGACCACCGGCGAGGCCAATTCGTTCACCGCAAGCGAACGCATGGCCGCGCTGGAGAACCTGATCGCGGCGGGCGTCCCGGCGGAACGGCTGGTCCCGGGGACCGGGGTCTGCGCCCTGCCGGAGGCCGTCGCCCTGTCCCGCCAAGCGGTGGATCTGGGGTGCGCCGGATGTCTGGTTCTGCCCCCGTTCTATTACAAGGGCGTGCCCGACGACGGCCTGTTCGCGGCCTTCGCCGGGATCGTCGAGAGCATCGCCGACCCGCGCCTCCGGATGTACCTCTATCACTTTCCGCAGATGTCCGGAGTGCCCGTTCCGGTGCCGGTCGCGGCGCGGCTGGCCGAGGCCTTTCCCGGAATCGTGGTCGGGATCAAGGACAGTTCCGGCGACCTTCACAACATGAAGGAACTGGTGCGGGAGATCCCCGGATTCGCCGTTCTCGCGGGCAGCGACGAGTTGCTGCTGCCGGTGCTCGACGCCGGAGGCGCCGGCTGCATCACGGCGGTCGCCAACATCGCCGCGCACATGGCGCGCGAGGTCCACGACCTGTGGCGCGGCGGCGACCGCGCGGGCGCCCGGACCCGCCAGGAAAGCCTGAGCCATGTCCGGCGCGTCGTCACCCGCTTCCCGGCCCTGCCGGCGGTCAAGGCCTGTATCGCGCGACAATTGGACGACCCCCGGTGGCGGGCCGTGCGGCCGCCGCTGATGGCGCTGGACGACGCGCGGCGGGACGACCTGTTCCGGCAACTGGACGATCTCGGCTTCCGCCCTCCCGAAGGCTCCTGAACGGTGCATGGGCGGCTCGACCTGGGGGGGCGGTCGGTGCCGTTGCGCATCCGCCGCGATCGACGGGCGCGGCGCCTGGTGCTGCGCATCGATCAGGAGTCGGACGGCGTCGTGGTCACCGTGCCGGACGGCCTGCCGGACTCCGCCGGCCTTGCCTTCGCGCGCCGCCAGGCGGGCTGGATCCTGACCCGGCTGGACGCCCTGCCGGAGCGGATCGGATTCGTCGACGGCGCGGAAATCCCCGTCCTCGGCGTGGCCTGCCGGATCCACCACCAACCGGACGGGCGCGGCGGCGTGTGGCGGAACGCGACCGACATCCACGTGACCGGACCGGGAGAGCACCTGGCGCGCCGCCTGACCGACTGGCTGAAACGGGAGGCGCGGCGCGAAATCGTCGCCCGGACGGCCGAGAAGGCGGCCCGCCTCGGCGTCGATCACGGCCGCGTCACCCTGCGCGATACCCGCTCGCGGTGGGGCTCCTGCGCGGCGAACGGCAACCTTTCGTTCTGCTGGCGGCTGATCCTGGCGCCCGATTTCGTGCTCGATTACGTGGTGGCGCACGAGGTGGCGCATCTGGCGATGCGCGACCACGGCCCCCGGTTCCGTGCCGTGGTGGCGCGACTGACCGAGTTCGGCCACGAGGGACCGGCCTGGCTGCGCCGCCACGGCCACCGCCTGCGCCGCTATGGATAGGCCGGATCCGCGTTCGAGGATCGTCGGCGGCCTCGTGACCGCGCTGGTCGCCATGGGCCAGGTCAGCACCTCGGTCTACATTCCGTCGCTGCCGGCGATCGGCCGGGAGTTCGCCGCCACGCCGACCGAACTCAATCTGACGCTTTCGTTGTTTCTGGCCGGGTTCGGAATTTCCCAGTTGATCTACGGCCCGTTGTCCGACCGCTTCGGCCGTCGCCCGGTGCTGATCTGGGGGCTCGCCTTTTACGTCGCGGCCAGCCTGGCCTGCGCCCTGGCGCAGGGAATTGGCGCCCTGGCCCTGGCGCGGCTGGCCCAGGGCATCGCCGCCTGCGTCGGGCCGGTGATCGGGCGGGCGGTGGTGCGCGATCTTTACGAGGGTCGCCAGGCGGCCCGGGTCATGGCCTATATCGGACTCGCCATGGCGGCCTCGCCGGCCGTGGCGCCGGTGATCGGCGGCTACGTGGAGGAAGGATTCGGCTGGCGTGCCAATTTCCTGCTGCTGTCCGGATTCGGCGGCATCGTCCTTCTGGCCTGCGCGGCCTTGCTGGCGGAAACCAACCGCCAGCCGGACCCCATGGCGACGCGGTTCGGGGGGGTGTCGAAGGCGGCGCGGCGGCTGATCGCGCATCCGGTCTACATGGGCAACGTGTTCGCGGTCTGCGGGGTGTTCGCCGGCCTGATGGCCTACACCGCCGTCGCGCCGATCCTGCTGATCGACCGCCTGGGCCTCGGCCCGTCCCGGTTCGGTCTGCTGGTCGGGCTCATCGTGATCGGGTTCGCGGTCGGCAGTCTGGCCACCGCGCGGCTCAGCGGGCGGATCGGCGGCGCGCGACTGATGACGGCCGGGTTCGCGGCGTCCCTGTTCGGCGGCCTCGGGATGCTCGTCCCGGCGCTGCTGGGGGCGTTCGACGCGATCTGGATCGTGCTGCCGATGATCGTCTTCCAGGGTGGCCTCGCGGTCGTCATGCCGGTCGGCATCGCCGGCGCGATGACGCCGTTCCCCGACCTTGCCGGCGCCGCGTCGGCGGTGCTCGGATTTCTTCAGATGACGTTGTCGGGCCTGGTCAGCCTGTGGGTCGGATCGGTGCCCGGCGACGACCAGACGAACCTCGCCCTCGCCGTGACCGGCAGCGTGGCGGCCGGTTGGGCGGCCCACGCCTGGCTCACCCGGCGTTCCTCATGAGGCGGGCGGGCGGCGCAGACAGGCGATGACGCCGCGCAGGGTGCGCACCTCCTGCTCGGTCAGGCGGGCCCGTTGCAGCAGATTGCGGATATTGCGGACCATGGTCGGCGCCTTCTCCGGCGGATAGAGGAACCCGCAGTCGAGCAACTCCCGCTCCAGATGGTCGAACAGGCCACCCAGTTCCCGCTTGTCGGCCGGCCGCGTGGTGTTCGTCACGAGTTCGCTGCCGGGCGTTTCGTCGCCCGACTGGTACCATTCGTAAGCCACCAGCAGCACCGCCTGGGCCAGGTTGAGGGAACGGAAGGCGGGGTTGAGCGGAACCTGAAGAAGGGCGTCGGCCAGCACCACGTCGTCGTTGGTCAGGCCCTTGGCCTCCTTGCCGAACAGGATGCCACAGCGTCCCCCGCCGGCGATGACGCGCCGCATCTCGACGGCGGCGCCGCGCGCCGTCGTCACGTCCTTGATCATGCCGCGCGGCCGCGCCGAGGTGGCGTGGACCCGGTGGAGGTCGGCAATGGCGTCGGCGGTGCGATCGAACACCCGCACCCGATCCAGCACCACGTCGGCTCCCGAGGCCGGATTGACCGCCTTGGCGTTGGGCCAGCCGTCGCGCGGCGCCACCAGGCGCAATTCGGTCAGACCGCAGTTGAGCATGGCGCGCGCCACCATGCCGATGTTCTCGCCCAGTTGCGGCTCGACCAGAACGACGACCGGACCGGGCGGCAGGCCGTCCATCGGAACGCCGCGGTCGGTTCCCGCCATGATCTACTCGGCCGCCTCGTCGCGCACCCCCTCGCGGAACAGCTTGTAGACGATGGCGTCGCGCAGGGCGTTGTAGGAGGCATCGATGATGTTGGCCGAGACACCGACCGTGTTCCAGACCTCGCGCGTCGAGTCGGCGCTTTCGATCATCATCCGGGTGATCGCCCCGGTGCCCGCCTGCGGGGTCAGGATGCGGACCTTGTAGTCGACCAGCCGGACATCTTCCAGGACCGGGTAGATCGGGGTCAGCACCTTGCGCAGCGCCGCGTCGAGGGCGTTGACCGGGCCGTTGCCCTCGGCCACCGACATGAACGGCCGTCCGCTGGCCTCCAGTTTCACCGTCGCCTCCGACAGGGTGATCAATTCGCCGCGCGCGTTCCAGCGCCGCTCGTCGATGACCCGAAAGCTCTTGCAGTCGAAATAATCGGGCACTCCGCCCAAGGCCTGGCGGGCCAGCAGCTCGAAGCTGGCCTCGGCGCCGTCGTAGGCGTAGCCGTCGAACTCGCGCGCCTTGACCTCGTCGAGCAGCTTCCGGACTCCGCTGTCGGCGTCGTCCAGATCGATTCCGATCTCGCGGAAACGGGCCAGGATGTTGGACCGTCCGGCCTGATCGGAGACCACGATATGGCGCCGGTTGCCAACCAGATCGGGCACGATGTGCTCATAGGACCTGGGGTCCCGCTCGACCGCCGAGACGTGCAGCCCGCCCTTGTGCGCGAAGGCGCTCTCGCCCACATAGGGGGCGCCGCGCGACGGCGGCCGGTTGAGCCGCTCGTCGAACCGCCGCGACACGTGGGTGAGCTGGGTCAGCTGACCGGCCGACACTCCCGTATCGAACCCCATCTTGAGGATCAGCGACGGCAGCACGGACACCAGGTTGGCGTTGCCGCAACGCTCGCCGAGACCGTTCAGGGCACCCTGCACCTGGCGCGCTCCGGCCCGCACCGCGGCCAGCGAGTTGGCCACCGCGTTGCCGGTGTCGTCGTGGCAGTGGATGCCCAGCCTTTCGCCCGGGATGTGGCGCGCGACCTCGGCGACGATCTCCTCCACCTCGTGCGGCAGGGTGCCTCCGTTGGTGTCGCACAGCACCACCCAGCGGGCCCCCGCCTCGTAGGCGGTGGTCAGGCAGCGCAGGGCGAACGCCGGATTGTCCTTGTACCCGTCAAAGAAGTGCTCGGCGTCGAACATCGCCTCCTGCTTGCGGCCGGCGGCATGGCCGAGCGATTGGCCGATCATCTCGACGTTCTCGTCGAGACCGATGCCCAGCGCCACCTCGACATGGAAATCCCAGGCCTTGCCGACCAGACAGGCGATCGGCGCGTCCACGTTCATCACCGCTTGCAGGCCGGGATCGTTCTCCACAGAGCGGCCCGGGCGGCGGGTCATGCCGAACGCCGAAAGGCGGGCCTGATGGAGACGCGGCGGATCGCCGAAGAAGGCGTCGTCGGTCGGATTGGCGCCCGGCCAGCCACCCTCCACGTAGTCGATTCCGAGCTTGTCCAGCTCCTGGGCGATCGCCGTCTTGTCGGCCGCCGAGAAATCCACTCCCTGGGTCTGGGCGCCGTCGCGCAGGGTGCAGTCGTAGAGATAAACCCGTTTGTCGCTCATCTTTTTAGTGTCCGTGGCGTCGAGGAAGCGGGAGAATGCCGAATCCGCGCCGGGGCCTCAACCCCAAACGCGCCGACGCACCCGCGAACCATTCCAGATACCTGTTGCGTCGACCCAAAAAGGGCATACCATGAAAAAAGACAATTCGCTCTTCCATCCATGCGCGAACCACGGGATGCGGCAATGACTGAACCCGCGACCGCTTCGAGCCACGACGAGACACCGGAATACCTGGAGTTCAAGGCCCGTTGCGAGGGAACCAACATCAACCCGCAGACCTTGCTGGCGACCGACTATCTGAACCATTTCAATGAAATCGTGATGCTCATCGAGATGATTCCGGACATGCCGGACATCCTCGAGGAAGCCCGCGAATGGCAGCCCAAGTCCTATCCGGATCATTTCCGGGACAGCGCGTTTTCCGACAAGGACCTCGCGGTGGCCGCCTACGAGCACGTCCCTCCGGTGTTCAAGTCGAAGTTCGAGAAGACGATCCGCCAGATGGACAACGTGGTGCTGACCGGGATGAAGCAGACCGAGGAAGCGCTGAGCCTCGGCGAGCCCGAATTGCTGCGCATCCGGGTGACGTCCATCGTGCAACTGTTGCACCAGTTGGGCGGCATCGCCGGCGGCATCATCAACGGCAGCATCACCACCCTGCGCCAGTCCGAGATCGATGCCGTGATGGGCGGCGAGGCGTCGCTCGAAACGATGGCCGAGGACGGACTGCAAGCCCGACTGGACTCCCTGCTCGCCCTAGCCGGCGAGGTTGGCGGGCCGGCGGCCGACCCCGGAACCGTGCAATCGTCCATCGAAGGCCTTGTCGGCGAGCCCTCCTCCGAGTCCGCCGGCCAGGCCGACATCGATGCCCTGTTCGACGGACCGCCGCCACCTTCCTCCGAACCCGCCGGTCAGGCCGACATCGACGCCCTGTTCGACGGACCGCCGCCGCCTTCCTCGGAGCCCGCCGGTCAGGCCGACATCGACGCCCTGTTCGACGGACCGCCGCCGCCTTCCTCCGAGCCCGCCGGTCAGGCCGACATCGACGCCCTGTTCGACGGACCACCGCCCTCCGCTTCCTCGGCGCGTCCGGTCTACGCCAGCGAGACCGATGCCCTGCACGGCAACGATCAGGGGACGCGGCCACTGACACCCGAGGAAATCGAGGCCCTGCTCCGGAAGTGACCGGAGTCAGGCCAGCAGGTCGACCCGGCCGTCGCGCAGGTCGACGAACGCGACGATACGGAAGCCTCCGGACTCCGTGGTGGTGCCTCGGGCGCCGATCACGCCGCCCGGCCGGTCCCCCAGGATGCCGTTCAGGAGGCCGAGCACGCCGAGCCGGGGAATGCTCTCGACCAGCGCGGTCTGGATCGTCGGATGGTCGGCCAGCGACGAACCACTAGGTCGCTGATCGCCTCCGGATCGCGGCGCAGCGCCTCGTTCAGAACGGCGACGGCGCGGGCGATCGGGTCCTCGCTCATTTCCCCCGCTTCCAGATGGTCCCGCCGGGGCCGTCCTCAAGCACGATGCCGCGCGCCTTAAGGTCATCGCGGATGCCGTCGGCGGTGGCGAAATCCTTGTTCCGGCGCGCCGTCAGGCGCCGATCGATCAGGTTCTCGATCTCGGCGTCCGAAGGGCCGTCGGCCTCTCCCGCGGACCGCCAGCGGAACCAGGTCTCCGGATCCTGCCGCAGCAACCCGAGAACCTCGGCGGTGGCCAGAAGATTGGTTTTCGAGACCGTTCTGGCTTCCTCGTCGGCGGCTCGGTTGAGGTCGTCGAGCTGTTGATGCAGGTACCGCAACGCCATCGACGTATTCAAGTCATCCAAAAGACCGGCAAGGCCCGTCGGACTCGGATTCGATGGAAACGTCCGAACATCTGCGTTTCTGCGCAACGCCCCGTAGAAGCCGTCAAGCTCGCGCTTTGCCTCCCTTATGGCGTCCTTGGTGAAATCCAGCGGTGCCCGGTAATGAGTCTTGAGAAGCACGAGCCGGATCGCCTCGCCGGGAAATTCGTCGAGCAGGTCGTGGACGGTGTAGAAGTTGCCGAGGGACTTCGACATCTTCTCGCCCTCGACCATCAGATAGCCGTTGTGCATCCAATAGCGGGCGAACGTGCTGCCCGGGTGGGCGCAACGGCTCTGCGCGATTTCGTTCTCGTGATGCGGGAACACGAGGTCCACCCCGCCGCCGTGGATGTCGAAGGTGGTTCCCAGGTATTTGGAACTCATGACCGAGCATTCGATGTGCCAGCCCGGCCGCCCCACTCCCCAGGGGCTGTCCCAACCGGGCTCGTCGCCGGTCGACGGCTTCCACAGCACGAAATCGGCCGGGTCCCGCTTGTAGGGCGCCACCTCGACCCGGGCGCCGGCGATCATCTCCTCGCGGTCGCGCCCGGACAGGACCCCATAGTCGGGATCGGAGGCGACGCTGAACAGCACGTGGCCCTCGGCGGCATAGGCATGGTTCAGTTCGATCAACCGTCCGATCATCGCCTGCATTTCCGCGATGTGCTCGGTGGCGCGCGGCTCGGTCGAGGGCGGCAGGGCATTCAGGGCGCCCATGTCGGCCTGGAACTGCGCCGCCGTGCGCTCGGTAATGGCGCGAATCGTCTGTCCGGTCTCGGCGGCGCGGGCGTTGATCTTGTCGTCCACGTCGGTGATGTTGCGGACGTAGGTCACCTCGTCGTACAGACAGCCCAGCAGCCGGTAGAGGACATCGAACACCACCACCGGGCGCGCGTTTCCCACATGCGCGTGGTCGTAGACGGTCGGTCCGCAGACATACATGCCCACCTGGCCGGATCGTAGCGGCTCGAACTCCACCTTGCGGCGGCGCAGCGTGTCGTACAGGAACAGGGTCACGGTCGGCCTCTCAAACCAGTCTGGAAAATCCGTTGGTGATGGGGTAGCGGCGGTCGCGGCCGAACGCGCGGCGGGTGATCTTGACCCCCGGCGGCGCCTGACGGCGCTTGTATTCGGCCAGATCGAGCAGCCGCCACACCCGGCGCGCCTCCGCCGGATCGTGGCCGCGCGCGATCACCTCGTCAAGCGACAGATCCTCCTCGACCAGGCCGTGCAGGATGTCGTCGAGAACCGCGTAAGGCGGCAGCGAGTCCTCGTCCTTCTGGTCCGGTCTCAGTTCGGCCGACGGCGGCTTGTCGATCACCCGGCGCGGCATCACCGGCCCGTCCGGCCCCAGAAGTCCGGCCGGTCGGCCCGCGTTGCGCCATTCCGAGAGCCGGACCACGGTGGTCTTGTAGACGTCCTTGAGCACCGAATAGCCGCCGCACATGTCGCCGTAGAGCGTGGCGTAGCCGACCGACATCTCCGACTTGTTGCCGGTTGTCAGCAGCATCGGGCCCAGCTTGTTGGAGATCGCCATCAGCAGCAGGCCGCGAACCCGCGACTGGACGTTCTCCTCGGTCACGTCGGCCTGCCGGCCCTCGAACACCGGGTCCAGGACATCGCCGAGGGCCTCCATGGCCGGAGCAATGGGCAGGGTTTCCAGGCGCGCGCCGAGCAGTGCCGCCACCGACGTCGCGTCGTCCAGGCTGTCCCCGGAGGTATGGGGTGATGGCATCATCACGCAGAAGACCCGTTCGGCGCCCAGCGCGTCGACCGCGACGGCGGCGCTCAGCGCGCTGTCGATGCCGCCCGACAGGCCGAGCACGACACCCGGAAAGCGGTTCTTGTCCACGTAGTCGCGCAGCCCGGTGACCAGGGCCCGGTAGATCGATTCGTCGCGCGTCAGGTCGGGGGCGATGGTCCCCTGGACGCAGCCGTCGGCGGTCCATTCGACGGCCGCGACGGCCTCCCTCCAGGCCGGCAGCCGGTGCCGGCAGGTCCCCGACCCGTCGAGCACGAAGGAGGCGCCATCGAACACCAGTTCGTCCTGGCCGCCGACCAGATTGGCATAGATCAGCCCGAGTCCGGTCTCCGTCGCCCGCCGGCGGGCCAGGGCGCGCCGATGACCCGGTTTCTCCACCTCGTAGGGGGATCCGTTGAGGACCACCAGCAACGACGCCCCGGCCGCCGCCAGATGCGCCGCGACGTCCGGAAACCACATGTCCTCGCAGACCATCACGCCGAGATCCAGGCCGCGAAACGGAATCGGATCCGGCGGCGGACCGGGGTCGAACACCCGCATCTCGTCGAACACCCCGTAATTGGGCAGGTGATGCTTCGGCCGGATGGCGCGAATCTTGCCGCCGTCAAGCAGCAGGGCGGCGTTCCAGAGACGCCCGTCGTGGCGCCATGGCGCGCCGACCAGCAGCCCGGCGCCACCGTCGGCGGTGGCCCGCGCCAGATCCTCCACCGCCCGCGCCACATGATCCAGAAACACCGGCTTGCGAACCAGATCCTCGGGCGGATAGCCGCACAGGGTCAGTTCCCCGAACACCACGAGATCGGCTCCGAGGGCGCCGCGCCGCGCCTCCAGGATCCGATCCATGTTGGCATCGACGGCGCCGACGGCGGGGTTGGTTTGGGCGATGGTGATGTTCATCGGCGATCTGGTCCGCGCGCCTGGTTCGGAAGACGCCCCGGTATGACTCATGCGCCGGGGATCGGCAAGCACCGGTATCGCTGGAACCGGGGTGCGGCCGAAGGTACTCTGTCGCCATGAGCAAGCCGCCGCGCCGACCGCCGACCGAGAGAGGCAACGTCAACTCCCAAATTCGCCGCGCCACCCTCGGCGCGCGGCCGAAACCGGCCGACGATTCCCAGCCCGAGCCGGCCGCCCCGGCGGTCCGCCTGGGGACTCGGCCGCGATCGCCCGCGCGGCAGGCGTTCCATCCGGTCGACGACGACGCGCCCCTGAGCTTCGACGAGCCGCCATCGCGGCCGGCGGCCAAGCCACGCTCCAGATCAAGCGCCGAGCCGCCCGCCCGGCCGCCCAGCCCAACCCCTCCCAAACCGATCGAGGCGACGCCGGAGCACCCGCCGCCGCGCCCGACCCTCCCGACGCCGGGCCCCTACACGGTCGATCACGTGTCGCGCGACATCGCCACCGAGCAGTCGCGTGCGTTGGTCGAGGTGGTGACCGGGTCGGTGGTCGACCGGTTGGCCGCCGAATCCGACCGCCGTGGCGGCCGTCTGACCAGCGACGAGATTCGCGCCCTGCGAGGGGACCTCATTGACCGCGCCGATACCCTGGAACCCGCGTTCCAGCGGAGTTTCGAGGATTTCGGGCGGGTGGTCGAGAAAGTGCAGGCGAATCGGATGCGGACTCATCACTTCGAGCGCCTGATGGTCAAGCGGATCGCCGACCTGTTCCACGGCGACGGCGCCGAGCGGATGGAGGATGGCCAGTTGTCGCGCCGTCTGCTGCCCGGGTTCCTGAGGGGGCTCGACCAGATGCTCGGCCCCGGACCGGCCGCCGAGTTTCGCCAGCGGGCAACCGTCATCGTGGAGCGCGTGCAATCCCAAACCGGTGCCCGGTTCGATTGGGACGCCGTCTACACGAATCTGGAGGCGCGTCGCCTGGTGGCCCGGGCACAGATCCGCATCGTTCCATTCTACAAGGATCTGGAACGCCGCAAGGACTGGCAGCGCAACATCATCAACGGCAACCTGGCGCCCTTCGACCCCGACGCCGGGCATTGCGAGAACGAGCGGGAATGGGAGTTTCGACTGCTCGATTTCCTGCCGCTGACCCGCCACCTGTTTTCCGGGCTCGACGCGGCGCTGTCCGACATCCAAATTCGTGGTCCGCTGTCGGGCGAACTGGGCGAGACGGTGCTTCGAACGGCGGCGCTGCTCGCGAGGCTCTAGTGGTTCGATGCCAACGGATGAGGCCCATCCGTTGGCTGAATCGAACCACCAGATCAATAGCTTAGTGGATCGGTCGATCCAAAGCTTGGGTACCAAGCGTTGGATCCGATCCACTAGCCCGCTTTATTCACCGGGGTTGGCGGGTGTAGCGTAAGGTCCTGAAATCGCGTATTTTCTGGGTGCTAACGCCGAAAACACGGACCCCCAGACCACG
>JANQIL010000074.1 GCA_028282245.1 Magnetospira sp. | reverse complement strand
GGGCCCCAACCTTCTGGCCAGCCCGGCCGACGCCCTGCGGGGGCGCGAGACCGACCTGACGGGGGATGGCCGGCCGGCCGACAGCGACAGCCTGGGGATCGGAGAGGCGGCCGTCGACTATAACGGCTTCGCCACCGACGCCGACATAGACGCGGCGCTGGCCGCCATCGACGCCGCCGGGCGAACGCTGGATGCCTCGGCGGCATCCATCGGGATCAACGCGGCGATCCTCGAAGTGCGCGAGGACAACGCGCGCGAGCGCGCCAACAGCCTGCAGGCCGGGGTCGACGCGTTGCGCAACGAGGACCGTCTTGAGGCCGCCGCCGAGGCGCGCGCCGCCGAAACCCGCGACCTTCTGGCGATCGAGAACCAGCGCATCGCTGGCCGCTCCCAGTTGCTGATCGTCGATCTGCTGAATCAGGTCGTTTGACGATGTCCGCCGCGCGGGCCGCCCATGCCGCCTATGCGCGGGCGGCGCGACGCATGCGCGGCGGTCCGGGCGCCGAGGCGGAGGCCCTGCTGCGCGCCGCCCATCTGCTGGACCGGGCGCGCCGCGATCCACGCCAACTGCCGGCCGCGCTGCGCTTCAACCTAAGGCTGTGGGCAATCTTCGCGGCCGATCTCGCCGATCCGCGCAGCCCGCTGTCCGGGCCGTTGCGCGCTCGCCTGCGCGACCTCTGCGCGTTCATGGACGACGCCATCGACGAGGCGGCGCGGCATCCGCGCCGGGCCCGCCTGGACGCCATGATCGCCGTCAACCGGACCCTGGCCGCGAGGCCGGGCTCAGATCACGGCCAGTGAGGCCGGACGCGGCCGGCCGAACAGCGCGGCGAGACGCGGAACCGCCTCGTCGAATTGGGCGGCGTCGGAATGCGAGATCGACAGCCGGACGGATCGCGGCGGAACGGCGCGTCCGATCACGAAGGCCTCGGTCGGCGGCAGCAGAATATTGATGTCGCGCGCCGCGCCACGGGCGGAATCCACCGTCCAGCCCTCCGGCAGGTCCACCCAGGCATGGAACGACCCCTGCGGCAGGCGCAGGGAAGCTCCCGCGAGGGCGTTGCGCAGCAGGGCGGCGCGGCGGGCCAGTTCGCGGCGCCGCGCCGCGACCATTTGATCGAGGCGACCGTCGTCGATCCAACGCGCGGCGATTTCCGCCTCCAGTGGCGAGGCCATCCAGGAGGTGGTGCGGATGGCATCGACGATTCGGCCGTGCAGCGCCTCGGGAGCCGCCAGATAGCCGGTGCGCAGGCCGGGCATGAGACACTTCGAGGCCGAGGTGATGAACACCGTCCGTTCCGGAACGCGGGCCGCGATGGGCAATTGCGGGCGGTCCAGGTGGTGGCCGTAGACGTCGTCCTCGATCAGCGTGACGCCGCCGTGCCGCGCGACGATTTCGGAGATCCCGTCGCGGCGCGCCGGACTCATCGTCGCGGTGGTCGGATTGTGCAGGGTCGGCTGCGCGCAGATCGCCTTGGCCGGAACCGCCGCCAGCGCCTCCTCGAGAGCCGACGGGATCATGCCCTCCTCGTCCATGTCGATGGGTTTCACGCGCAAGCCGATCAGTTCGGCGGCGGCCCGGATGCCAGGATAGGTGAGGGTCTCGCAGACCACCGTGTCGCCCGGCCGGCAGATCGCCGCCAGAACCGCCGACAGGGCATGCTGGGCGCCGTTGGTGACCGCCATCCGCGCGGGATCGGGAGCCCAGCCGAGACGGGCGACCAGACGGCTCGCCGCCTCGCGATGAGCCGGGGCGCCGGCGCCGGGCCGAAACGCCAGAAGAGCCCGAATGTCGGGTTCGGCGGTCAGGTCGGCCAGGGTGGCCCGGAACGCCGAATCGTCGGCTTCATGGGGGCAGTTGAGGCTGAGATCGACCGTCGCGCCGCTTTCTTCCGCCTGGGCGCCGAAGCGGATCGGCGCCGCCGGTTCCGGATCCACCCGCACGAAGGTGCCGCGCCCCACCTCGCCGCGCACCAGACCGCGCCGCTCGGCTTCCGCGTAGGCGCGGCTGACCGTGCCGACGGTGACGCCGAGCCGGTAGGCGAGGTCGCGATGGGTCGGGAGTCGGGTCTCCGCGGCCAGCGTCCCGCGGGCGATGTCGTCGCTCAGCGCCTCGGCGATGGCAAGATAGCGCGGGCCGCCCCGCTTGCCCAGATTGGGTATCCAAATTGTCATGGTGACAAAATTAGCATTGACTCATTTACGGGGTCAATGACTTAATTGTATCCATGAAATTGAATGAATTTGGAGGTCGGGAGCGATGATTTCGGACCGTTGTATGAATCGCGAAATAGAGACAATTCGTCGGGACGCGGACGTGACCTGGGGTGCCTGGTGGCGCGCCGGCGGGCGCCTCCTGCGCCGCGAGGCGACCCGGCCGCTGACCAGCTTCCTGAAGGCTCGAAAGGTGGCCCGGCAAAGGCGCGAACTGGCCGCCCTGGACGATCGGATGCTGCGCGACATCGGCGTCACCCGGGATCATGCCGAGCGGGAGTCGCGGCGTCCGTTCTGGGATTATTGAGGCGATTGTCCCATCGGCGCCGGATGATAGGGTCCGATCCACTCCAGGGTCCACCAGGCGCCGGTACGCCGCCGGGTCTCGCGGTCGGTGAATCGATAATGCCACAGGGACCCGCGCAGATCGCGCGGGGGCCCATCGGCGAACCGGTCGTCGTCGAGCAGGGCGACCACTTCCGGGATGGCGGCGCGCAGCCGTTCGACGAGCCGGGCATAGGGCGTGAAGAACACCGGGCTGCCGCTCGGCGTGAACCACAGAAGCCAGTCGAGGCGCGGATGGTGCGGCACGATGAAGGCCGGAGCGTCCATCGGATTGCCCGGCTTGTACCGGAAACGCACCGGAGCCCAGGTTTCGCCGTCCCAGGTCGCTTCCAGGAGGATCTCGATGCGTTTCGGCTTCATGGTCGGGAACACGTGGTAGGCGTTGGAGATGCGCAGGGCGCGCACCTGATCGGCCAGATGGCCGATCCACGCCGGCGGGGTCGCGGACACGGCGAGGCGGGCCGCCTGGGCGAGGCTGGTGACCAGGATCGGAACGGCCAGCAGCAGCAGGACCAGCCCCTCGGCGCGGCCCGGACGGGTACCGCCCCGGACAAGGCGGCGACGCAGGCCGGCCGGCACTACCCGGGTCAGTGCCCGGTCGTCGAACAGGAACAGGCACAGCAGCAGGGTCAGGGGATTGAAAAAGGTGTGGTTGCTGGTGGCCAGAATCAGAATCTGAAAGACGATGGTGATCCATGCCCCGACGAAGCGCCAGCGGCGCGGCGCCAGAAACAGGAACGGCACCGCGATCTCGACCACCAGGGTCGCGGCGGTGGCCGCGCGCAGCACCGTTTCCGGAAGCTGGTGAGCATACCAGGCTCCCACGTGGGGCAGCGGCTGGGTCTCGAAATAAGCGGACAGGGCGCCGAGTCCGGACCACATGGGATCGCCCGACAGCAGCTTTGAAATCCCCGACAGGAAGCGCAGCCGGAACAGCAGCCAGCGCATCAGCCAGATGCCCAGCCGGGTGCCGCCATTGGTCATGAAGATGGCCAGGAAGCCGGCCTCCAATAGCAGGGCGTCCCATTGGAAGCTCAGGAACGCCGAGCCGGCCTGATGCAGCGACAGGTAGAGCACGAACATCCCGATCAGGCACGCGCGCCGCCAGATCCCCATGAACACCAGGGCCGACAGACCGACCCCGCCCCAGGCGGCGGCGAGCAGTGCCGCGTCCGAGGCGTCGATCCAGAACAGGCTGGGCTTGAGGCGGAACCGGTCGATCCCCAGGGTCGCCGCGTCGTACGCCTGTTGCTCGGCGAGCGGCAGGATGCCGGACTCGCCGACCAAGCCGACAATCTGCACCCCCAGCGACGCGAAGGCGGCCAGGTAGATCAGGGCCAGTCCCTTGAGGAACAGCGCCTGCACCAGGCGGCTGTCCTCGGGAACGGCGAGCAATCCGGCGAGCGGGCGTGGCATGGGCGGCGATCCCTGGCCCCATGATAGCGCCCGAACCCGGTCTCGTCACGCGCCGGATCCCGCGCTATGATCCGCCGACCCGCCACCCCCGATCAGCCCCGGACATCGGATATGACCCTGGCCAGTCTCGACGACCTGCACGCCGCCGCCCGCATCGTCTACCGCCACATGAGCCCGACTCCCCAGATCGCCTGGCCGCTGCTAGCCCGGCGCTGCGGCTGCGAGGTCTGGGTGAAGCATGAAAACCATACCCCCATCGGCGCCTTCAAGGTGCGCGGCGGTCTGACCTACCTGACCCGGTTGCGTCAGACCCAGCCCTGCATCCAGGGAGTGATCTCGGCCACCCGGGGCAATCACGGCCAGAGCCTCGCCCTGGCCGCCGCCATGGTCGGCCTGCGGGCGGTGATCGTCGTGCCGCGCGGCAACAATCCGGAAAAGAACGCCGCCATGCGGGCCCTCGGGGCCGAGCTGATCGAGCACGGCGAAGATTTTCAGGACTCCTACGACCATGCCATGAATCTGGCGGTCACCGAAGGTCTGCACCCGGTGCGCGCGTTCCATCCGGATCTGGTGGCCGGGGTCGGCACCTATGCGCTGGAACTGTTGCGCGGGGTCGACGGCCTGGACACCGTCTACGTGCCGATCGGGCAGGGCTCCGGCATTTGCGGCCTGATGTCGGCGCGCGACGCCCTGGGTCTCAAGACCCGCATCGTCGGCGTGGTGTCGGAGAACGCCGACTGTTATGCCCGGTCCTTCGAGAACGGTCGGGCGATCCCCACCGACCGCGCCGATACCCTCGCCGACGGCGTGGCCTGCCGAACGCCCGATCCGGCGGCCCTGGAAGCGATCCTCGACGGCGCGGCGCGGGTGGCGCGGGTCGGCGAGGACGAGATCCTTGCCGCCATGGGGTATTACTTCTCCGATACCCACAACCTGGCCGAGGGGGCCGGGGCGGCGCCGCTGGCCGCGCTGCTCAAGGAGAAGGAGGCGATGGCCGGCAAGAAGGTCGCCGTGGTGCTCTCGGGCGGAAACCTGGATCGCGCCCTGATGCGGCGGGTTCTGGACCGGATGGAATAAGCCTCGAGGCTCGGATCTTCCGGACCGGTGGCCACCGAGACGGCGCGGGCCCGCCGGAGCGGGGTCGTCATCGGGTTTCGACGGCGATGTCCGAGCAGATTTTGCGGAACGCGCGAGGCGACATGTGGTGCCTCAATTCATCCTCGCCGACCAACTCCTCCAGCCGCCCATAAACCGCCATGCTTTGGCTGTCCAGGCTGCCGAGCGCCCAGGGGAATAGCTCGAAGGCCGCCGCGGCGCGCCGGATGCGGCCGCGGAACAGGTTTTCGAGGCCGGAATCGTCGGCCTGACTGGCCCGCAGGCCGTCGGCCAGGATGGCGGCGATCCGCAGCAGCGCCGCCTTGGTCCAACAGGCCGGTCTGACGTCTCGCGTATGACGTTCGGTCAGGATCTCCAGATCGTCGTCGACCGCGAGCAGGATCTGCATCTTGTCGAGGCCCCGCTGATGCATGCGGTAGGCGTGGTCGAGCAGCGGCTGAAGGTTGACCGCGGCACAGATATCTCCACCCTGGCACTTGTCGCAGGATTCCATGTGGTCTGGTCGAATAACGAAAGGCGTTCCATCCATATGGGGCGTCCGGACGGAATGTGCAGGGTTTTTTTTCCGACTCGAGGGAACCGCGCCATATGTGTTCTTAATAGTGTATTCACGCTACATGTCGCGTCAATGTTGCGACGACGGTCGCGCGGAGCAAATTGACATGCGCGGCCCGCGCCCGGAAACCCGACTCATCCGTTCGGGCCTCGCCTCACGCGGTCCGCAGCATGGCCACCAATTGGTTGACGGAGATATCCAGGACGCCCCCGTTGTCAATCTCGACCACGTCGTTCCCGCTGAGCCGGTAGGACCGGGCGCGGCTCAGGCGATGGTGGATCATCTCCTCGCTCTCGCGGCCGCGCGTCCTGAGCCTGTCCTCCAGCACCGGCTCGGGCACCGTGACCGAGACCACGGCGATTCGTGGGTAGCGTGCGCGCGCCTGATCGATCACGCCGCGCGACACGTTGATCACGACGTGCCGCCCGGCCGAAAGGTGGTGGTCAATGGCGGCCGGGATGCCGTAGCGCAGACCGTGGGCGTCCCAGTGCAGGGCGAAGGCGGCGTCCTCCTGGCGCAGGCGGTCGAACTCCGCCTCGTCGACCGCGATGTGGTCCTCGCCGATCGACCCGGGGGGGCGGGTGATCACCCGGCGGGGAAAGATCACGCCGGGGTCGCCGTTCAGGCGCGTGCGCGCGCCGTCGATCAGGGAATCCTTGCCGGCGCCGCTCGGGCCGACGACCAGGAACAGGGTACCGGAGAGGTGCCGCGCGGTCTCCATGGGCGATGGGTAGCAGGTCGATGTGACGTCCTGATGTCACGAGTTCGCGGATCGCGACTCGTTGTCCAATTCCTGCTCCAGTCTCCGGGCGAAGGCGTCCGGCGGCTCGGGACGGCCGAGCAGATAGCCCTGAATGGCGTCGCAGCCGTGGGCGGCGAGCCAGTCGAATTGGGGCTGGGTTTCGACTCCCTCGGCCACCGTTTTCAGGCTCCGGTTGTGGGCCAGGGCGAGGACCATGGACACCACCGCGTGATCGTTCGGCAGGGCGGCGACGAATCGGCGATCGATCTTGAGCAGGTCGATCGGCAGCATGTGAAGCTGCGAGAGGCTGGAATA
Organism: Magnetospira sp.; assembly: GCA_028282245.1. Lineage (GTDB taxonomy): Bacteria > Pseudomonadota > Alphaproteobacteria > Rhodospirillales > Magnetospiraceae > JANQGL01. The sequence continues at coordinate 45,907 of JANQIL010000074.1, read as the reverse complement.
CCCGACGCCGAAGTCGTCGAGGGCAATGGCGATTCCCATCGCGCGGAATTTGCTGCACAGCCGGACGGCGCGGGCCATGTCGCTCATCAGGCTGGTCTCGGTGAACTCGAAGTACAGGCTGCTGGGATCGACGCCGCTGTGCTCGATGATCATGGCAACCCGTTTCGGAAAGGAATCGTCGGAAATCTGGCGGGGGGAAACATTGACGCTGAGGCGTAGCGGCCCGAACCGGCCGTGCCAATCGACCAGGCGACGACAGGATTCCTCGATCGCCCAGTCGCCGATTTGGCCGATGACGCCGCAGGATTCGGCGATTCCGATGAATTCGCCCGGCGACACCAGTCGATCCTCCCGACGCCATCGGATCAGCGACTCGCCGCCGAGCAGCCTCGGGCCGTCCGCCGAATAAATCGGCTGCACGTGCAATTCGAACTCGTTCGACTTTGCCGCCCGATGCAGGGCGCTTTCGGTCCTTATTCGGGTGACCGCGGTATCCATCAGCGACTGGGAGAAGAACTGCCACCGATCGCCGCCAAGTTTCTTGGCGGCGTAGACGGCGGTGTCGACGGCGCTGAGAAGGGTTTGGGCGTCCTTTCCATCGCCCGGGAACATCACGATGCCGAGGCTGATCCGGGCGTAGACCGTTTCGTCGGCGAGGTTGAAGGGGTCCCGCATGGAGGCGATCAGGCGCTCGGCCAGATGGGCCAGGCCCTCGGGAGTCTGCGGCGCCGGCGCGACGAGCGCCAGATCGTCGCCGGTGAAGCGGGCAAGGATGTCGCTTTCGCGGGCACATTGGCGTAACCGCTTGGCGCATTCGATCAATAGCGCGTCGCCCGCCGAATGTCCGAGCGCGTCGTTGACCGCCTTGAAGTTATCGATGCCGAACGCCATGAGGGCGCCCCGCGTGCCCGCGCGCTCGGCCTGCGCGACCTCCGTTCCGATGGCGGTTTCGAGATAGGCGCGGTTGGGGAGGCCGGTGAGGGGATCATGGGTGGCCAGGCGGCGCAGCCACGCCTGGGCATCCAGGAGGTTGCTCAGGGTTTCCTGGAAGCGCATCGCGACCAGGCCCAGTTCATCCGTCTCGTGCCCATCCGGGATGGAGATTTCGCGATTCTCCAGGTGGTTCGGGTCGATGGCGGCGATTTCGTGGCCAAGACGGATCAGCGGCCGGGTGAGCAGGATGTGAAACACCAGCCCCAGCAGGGTCGCCAGCACCGCCGCCTGGGCCACCGCGGTGGTAATCGCCCACCCGGCCTGGGTCACCAGACGGTCCGCGAATTCGCCGGTGTCCAGGTTCACCTCGGTCCAGCCGGTGTGCATGAAGGTGTCGTCGCGGCCGGTGTCGCGCATGTCGGTGTCGAACAGGATCTGTTGGCTGCCCTCCACGTCGGACAGCAGCGTCTCGGCGATCCAAGCGGTCAGCCGACTCGAGTCGTGCGGCGGATTCTCGCGGCTCAGGAAGGACCGCTGGTCGTCGTGGAAGATCGCGACCCGCCGCACCAATGGATTGTGCATGATGCCGGAGATCAGGTCCTCGGCGTGACGGGTGTCTTTGAGGGCGATGGCATGCGAAAGCGCCGGATCGGTCAGTTCGTGGATGTCGGCGTGCAGGCGACGCATCTCGACGCGCAACGTCACGAAGGCCTCGCGAACCTGTAGCGCTCCGGTGGCGAGACCCACGGCGAACGCGGTCACCGCGATTCGCGCGGACTGCTTCCAGGTCAGGGAAAGGCCGGTCATCATGGGCCAGAATCCCGCAGTTTCGGTGCCTGTTCCGAAGGGGCCGAAAATAACACGTTTTACATGGTCGTAAATCCTCGACTGCGCGGGCCGGTCGGGTCGAGGCGTGGTCGCGGGGGGTCAGGCGCCGCCGGTGCGGTGTCCGGCCGTCGGGCCGTCCTCGAACAGGTCGGCCAGGTTCTGCAACATGGTGCCGCCCAGTTCCTCGGCATCGACCAGAGTCACGGCGCGCCGGTAGTAGCGGGTCACGTCGTGGCCGATGCCGATCGCCGTGAGCTGGAGTGGCGAGCGGTCCTCGATGTACTCGATCACCTCGCGCAGGTGGCGTTCGAGGTAGTTTCCGGGATTGACCGACAGCGTGGCGTCGTCGACCGGGGCGCCATCGGAGATCACCATCAGGATGCGGCGCCGCTCGGGGCGCAGGATCAGCCGGTCGTGGGCCCACATCAGGGCCTCGCCGTCGATGTTCTCCTTGAGCAGGCCCTCGCGCAGCATCAATCCGAGATTGCGCCGCGCCCGTCGCCACGGGGTGTCGGCCGCCTTGTAAACGATGTGACGAAGATCGTTGAGACGCCCCGGATTGGCCGGCTTGCCTTGCTGGACCCACTTGTCGCGCGCCTGACCACCCTTCCAGGCCCGCGTCGTGAAGCCGAGGATCTCCACCTTCACGCCGCAGCGCTCCAGGGTGCGGGCCAGCACGTCGGCGGAGATGGCGGCGACGGTGATCGGGCGGCCGCGCATGGAACCCGAGTTGTCGATCAGCAGGGTCACCACCGTGTCCCTGAAGTCGGTGTCCCTTTCCCACTTATAGGACAGCGGTTGAAACGGATCGATCACCACCCGGGCCAGGCGGGCGGCATCCAGGTATCCTTCTTCAAGGTCGAACTCCCAGGACCGTTGCTGCTTGGCCATCAGGCGTCGTTGCAGCCGGTTGGCCAGGCGCGCGACCACGCTTTGCAGGCTGGCCACCTGGAGGTCGAGTTGGGCGCGCAGGCGGCCCAATTCGTCCGGATCGCAGAGGTCCTGCGCCTCGACGATCTCGTCGAATCCACCGTCGAACGCCTTGTAGGCGGTGCCCGGGCGGGTATCGAACCGGTTGTGGCGGCGCTCGCCCGGACCGGCCGGGGCCTCGTTGCCGGCTCCCGGGACCGTCTCGTCGAGGTTTTCGGCAGTGCCGCTTTCCTGGCTGTCTCCCTCGGCGTCGCCGGATGCCGACGGATCGGCCGGGATGTCGGTGGCCTGCTGCTCGGTGCCCTGGCCGTCCGGCGTGTCCTCGGACGGTCGTGGGCCGGTGTCGTCGGCGGCCTCCGCGTCCGGTGGGTCCGGTTCGCCATCGGCGCTTTCGGTGGGCGGCGCGAGGCCAAGGTCGGCCAGAACCTGGCGCAGCACGCGGGCGAACGCCGTCTGATCGCCAACGCAGCCCGCCAGATCGTCCATGCGGCCGCCGATCCGCGCTTTCAGGTCGTCACGCCAAACCTCCACCGCCGGGCGGACCGACGCGGGCAGGGTGCCGTCGCTGAGATGGTCGCGGATCAGCAGACCCAGGGCGTCGGTCAGCGGCACTTCGTCCCGCATGGTCACCGAGTCGTAGCCGCGCGCGCGGCCCCGTTCCTGAAGGAGTTGGCTCAGATTGGCGGCCACGCCGCGCAGGCGGCGCGCGCCCAGCACCTCCACCCGCGCCTGCTCGACCGCATCGAACACCGCCTTCGCCTCTTCCTCGCCGGGCGAGAAGCGGCGATGCACCGAGTCGTCGTGATAGCGCAACCGCAGGGCGGCGGCGTCGGCGGCGCCGCGCAGGCGGGTCAACTCCTCCGGCGGCACCCGCAGGGTGGGCGATGCCATGCGGACGACCCCGATTCCGACTCCGGAATTGCCGGGCGTGAACACGATCTCGGTATCGGGCCGCTCGGAAAGCGCCTTGATGGTCGCCGCGGTGACCCGTTTGACCCGTTCCTGGCGGCTTTCCGAGGACATCACAGGACGGTGGCGCGGGCCACCGAGTCGGCGAGTTCCTCGCCGAAGCAGCGCTGGTAGTATTCGGCGACCACCGGGCGTTCGAGTTCATCGCACTTGTTGAGAAAGGTGACCCGGAAGGCGAAGGAAACGTCCTTGAAGATGTCGGCGTTCTCGGCCCAGGTGAGCACGGTGCGCGGCGACATCACGGTGGAAATATCGCCGTCGACGAAGCCGGAGCGGGTCATGTCGGCCACCTCGACCATGGCGGCGATCGTCTTCCGGCCCTCGGGCGTCTCGTAGGCCGGCATCTTGGCCAGCATGATGTCGACCTCGGCGTCGTGCGGAAGATAGTTGAGGGTGGCGACGATGTTCCAGCGGTCCATCTGGCCCTGGTTGATCTGCTGGGTGCCGTGGTAGAGGCCGGTGGTGTCGCCGAGGCCGACCGTGTTGGCGGTCGAGAACAGGCGGAAGCAGGCGTGCGGCCGGATCACCTTGGTCTGGTCGAGCAGGGTCAGCTTGCCCTCGCGCTCCAGGATCCGCTGGATGACGAACATCACGTCCGGCCGTCCGGCGTCGTACTCGTCGAACACCAGGGCGATCGGATTCTGCAATGCCCAGGGCAGCATGCCCTCCTTGAATTCGGTGATCTGCTGGCCGTCGCGCAGCACGATGGCGTCCTTGCCGATGAGGTCGATGCGCGAAATGTGGCTGTCGAGGTTGATGCGCACGCAGGGCCAGTTGAGGCGCGCCGCCACCTGCTCGATGTGGGTCGACTTGCCGGTGCCGTGGTAGCCCTGGATCATCACCCTTCGGTTGTGGGCAAATCCGGCCAGGATGGCCAGCGTGGTTTCCTTGTCGAACCGGTAGCTGGAGTCGTGCTCGGGCACGTGTTCCTCGCGGACCGAGAAGGCCGGCACCTGGAGGTCGGACTCGATGCCGAAGGTGGCGCGGACGTCGACCGTGGTATCGGGCGCGTCCAGCGCGAAGCCACCGGCCGGGCTGGGCTGTGTCTGGGTCATGAATGATCCGTCGATGCGGTTTCAGGTCTGAAGGGTGTTTACCAGGGTGTGATAAGCAATGTTAATGCGCTTGAAGCGCTCCTCGGAATCCTTGCTGCCCGGATTGGCGTCCGGGTGGTGGCGTTTGACCAGAATCATGTAGCGCGCGCGCAGGGTTTCGAAGGTCAGGGGCGGGGTCAGATCCAGCTCGCGCAGGGCCGTCTCCTCCGGCGAGCCGCGACGTGGATAGTCGATCTCGCGCGCGTCGCGGTCGGCCGACTCGCGGAACAGGCCGAACGGATCCCCCAATCGTTCGGGGTCGTCGGCATGGCGCACGGATGGGCCGGTGCCCCAGCGCCAGGTCGGGCGATTCCAGATGGTGTCGCGACGCAACTCGGACTCCATTTGCCGTTCGTTCATGCCGGCGTAATAGTTCCAGGCCGCGTTATACTCGCGCACATGGTCGAGACAAAACCAAAAGTAGTCTCGCAGGTGGTCGCGGTCCTTGGGTGCCCTGTACAGGCCCTCCTTGGCGCAGTTCGGCCAATCGCACCTGGGCGCGTCGGGGTCGCCCGGTTCGTAGAACCGTCCGTCGGGTCTGCGTCTGCGTCCGCTCATTCTCCAATAATGGGCGATCGGAGTCGCTTCGGCAAGCCGGCTGCGGGCTTGACTCGGTCGTCCCGTCGACCAATGTCTCGGGGCGCGGGGGCCTCGATCCCGGTCGCCGCGACCGCCAAGGGAGGTCCCATGTCCGTAGCCCAGATCATCGAATCCAAGCTCGTCGCGTCCCTGTCTCCCGACTTCGTGCGGGTCACCGATGAGTCGCATCGCCATGCCGGCCACGTCGGCGCCCGTCCCGAGGGCGAAACCCACTTCAACGTGGAAGTGGTTGCGGCGGCGTTTGCCGGCAAGTCGCGGGTCGAGCGCCAGCGCATGGTTTACGGCATCCTGGCCCAGGAGATGGCCGGTCCGGTGCATGCGCTTCAACTCTCCACGCGCAGCCCCGACGAGGCCGGCTGAGCCCGACCGGGCCGCTGCGAAAAGCCGGTGACGGATGAATCGTGTTTTTGGTTGCACTTTGGCCGGAACGGACTACAACTAAGAGACTAGGTAATTTGAAAAACGCAGCAATCGCGTATGATCATGCAGGGAGATCGACACATCGCACGTTTTCATGGGATCGAGGAGTTGATGACCATACGAGGCACGTTGGCGACGCGGAACGTCACCATCAACGGTCGCCGAACCAGTTTGCGATTGGAATTCGAAAACTGGATGGCGTTGGAGGAGATCTGCCTGCGCGAATCCCTGACGGCGCACGAACTCTGCACCCTGATCGATGGCAATCGACGCGGCTTCAGCCGAACCTCGGCGGTGCGGGCGTTCATCACGGCCTATTTCCGGGAACTGTCGGGGCGCGTAAACGTTGGCGGGGATATGCCGCCGCCGGCATTGGAGCGAGTCCTTCAGACTCAGGTGTCTTCGTAAACCTTGCCGCGCGGCAAGTCCGGACCCACGTGCTGCGGCCACAAGCGGGCGACAATCGGTCCGTCGGCGGCCAGCGCGTGGCAGGTGTCGACCACGCGCGGCAATCCCTGGTCGTCTTCCGGGGCCTCGCGGGCACGTCCGGTGGCGATCACCGTCTGGAACGCCGTGGTGGCGAGCGGCCCGATCAGGATATCCGTCAAATGGGTGCAGCCGGCGATCCCGCCCATCAGTTCGCGTACCCGGCGGATCCAGCCGGGGCCGATCTGCTCCCCCTTTAGACGCCCGTAGCCCTCGGTAATCGTCGGACAGATGCCGAATGGGCTGGCCTCGGTGACGGCCTCGATGTCGTGCACGACCATCTCGCGGTCCACGGTGACCCGAACCCGCATCAGGTGGATCGGCTCCCCGGCCCGGATACCGCCACGGTCCTGGTTGTCGAACGAATAGGACTTGATATCGTGCAGCCGCGCCTCGATGTCCCACAGGCCGTCGTCGCGCTCGTAGCCGCGGCAATCGATCTCGCGGGTATGGATCAGGCGGCGCGGGACCGGCTTGGACAGCGTCATGGCGGCACTCCTCTCTTTGTTTGCATTGCAGCATGTTCTAGTCTGAAGCAATGAGCAAGCCGCCGGTCGATATTCGCTGCACTGCGTCCCCCGCATGGCTTGCCCGATTGCGCGATGGCGATCGGGGAGCCTTGGCGCGGGCCATCACGGCGGTCGAGAACGAAACGCCCGACGCCGCGAGGGTCCTGGCGACAGCTCACCCGCACCTCGGGCGGGCGCGGGTGATCGGCGTCACCGGTTCGCCGGGCGTCGGTAAATCGACCCTGGTCTCGGCGCTGGTCGGCGCCTACCGGCGGCGCGGCCTGAGCGTCGGCGTGGTGGCGGTCGATCCGTCGAGTCCCATGACCGGCGGCGCGATCCTCGGCGACCGGGTGCGAATGTCCGGGCATTCCTGCGATCCCGGAGTGTTCGTGCGCAGCCTCGCCTCGCGCGGCCACTTGGGCGGCCTGTCGCGCACCGCGTCGCGGGTGGTCGACGTGATGGACGCCGCCGGCCGCGCCGTGGTGCTGGTCGAGACGGTGGGCGCCGGGCAGTCGGAGGTGGAAATCGCCGGCCTGGCGCAGACCCGCCTGGTGGTCCTGGCGCCGGGCATGGGCGACGAGATTCAGGCCGTCAAGGCGGGAATTCTGGAGATCGCCGACGTGCTGGTGATCAACAAGGGAGATCAGCCGCTGGCCCAGGCCACGGCGGCCCAGTTGACGGAAATGACGGCCTTTCTGGACGCAAGCTGGCGGCCCCCCGTGGTCGTGGTCTCGGCCCTGGATGAAACCGGGATCGACGATCTTCTGTCGGCGGTCGATGCCCACCGGGCGTGGCTGGAGGGGCATCCGCGCGGTCTCGACGGCGATGCGCGCACGCGCCGCATGGTGGCCACGCTGGCCGGCGAGACGGTTGTCCAAGCCCTCGATTCCCTCGACGATCCGCGTTACGCCGACCTGATCGCCCGGGTCGGGCGCGGCGAGGTCGACTTCGAGCGGGCCGCCGTCGAGGCGTTGCGCCTGCTGGCGGCCATGGACGATCAGGTGCCGTAACGATCGGCGGATGGGTTCGCGCCGTGAAAAACATCTGGTATGCTGCGTCCGGTCAATGGGAACGCGACCGCGCCGAAGCGCGGCGATTCGGGGAAGCGGGAGGAAGAAATGGCGATTGTCAGGAACATATTGGCGGTCATTGGTTTGATCGCCCTGCTGGGCGGCGGCTACGCGTTCGCCAAGCTGTGGCCGGTCTATGCCGAGGTGGATGGCGAGTTCGATCCCGGTTACATGGACGCCTACGTCAATTTCGCGACGCGGCTTCTGGAGTCCAAGGACCCGGGCGTGGCGATGATGTATTCGGTGCCGGTCGAGGACGGCCTGACGGTCGAGGATGTCAAGGAGTCGCTCAAGAGCATCGCCAGCGAGCGGAACTTCCTGTTCGTCGGCGAGGCGCCGTTCCACAAGCAGGTGACGGCGGTCACCGGCGAGCCCTACCGTCACGTCAGCTTTCTGTCGTTCTGCGACGCCCAGGTGGGCCGCATGATGGCCGATTACCGCGACGCCTACACCGGCTTCATGCCCTGCCGCATTGCCGTGGTCGAGGACCTGGAGGGGCGCCTGTGGCTGCACTCCATGAACCTGGACCTGATGATTCGCGGCGGCAAGGAATTGCCGGCCGATCTCAAATCCGAGGCCATCCGGGTCTGGGAGACCATCCAGGCGATGATGCTGGGCGCCGCGGCCGGGGAATTCTGAGCCTGGCGCGCCGGCCGGCCGATCGGGGCCTCAGAAATCGCCCGCCGCGCCGGCCCGCATGATCTCCGCGAGGGTGTCGCGGACCCGTGTCGCGGTGGACAGCGCCTGGCCGTCCAGCTCGGCGAACTGCATCATCAGGTCGAGGTCGAGCATCTGCACGTGCAGCTTGCCCTCCGGGTCCTCGACGATGACGATCCGGCAAGGCATGTAGGCGGCGAAGCTCATGTCCCGGTCGACCATTTTTCGCGCGTCCTCGGGATTGCAGAACTGATAGATGTGGAGGTCCCCGGAGTCCAGGCCGCGCGCGCGCAGTTCCTCCGACAGCGGCTGGTGGCCGACGTACTTCATGTTCAGCTCGGCCGCCTTGGACAGAAACGAGTCGCCCACGTCCTGGGCCGTGAGGCCTTCGGCGACCGGCATTGAGACCACGGTGTCCTCGATGGCGAACTGGCTCATCGCGCCGGCCACGCCGGCCACCGCGCCGATGATCAGAAGGACGACGGAATAGGCGATTTTCAACACTGCGTTCACCGGTGAAATCCCCCCGCTGATGGTTGTCGGCCGGACGTGGCCGGGGCGTCTCCGGATCGTCCGATGGGGGCCTTTCTAGCCCAGGTCGGCGGCTTCGGGCAACGTGCCATCGGCGGCGGCCAGCGCGTCCCAGGTCCGCGCGACCACCGACCGGCCGATGTCGCGGGTGATGAACACCACGCGGCTGCGGCGGTCGTCGCCGTCCGGCCAGCCCGGTAGGGCGACCGGCGGATGAAACATGTGCTGCACCCCGTGCACCGCGATCGGCCGCTCCTGTCCGACGACGTTGAGAATCCCCTTGATGCGCAGGAACCGCTCGCCATGGGCGGCCAGCAGCAACTCCACGAAATCGGCGAAGCCATCCCAGGCGAGCGGTTGGTCGTGGCGCAGGCAGAAGGCGCGGATGCGGTCGTCGTGCCGGTTGACGTCGTGGGCGTGGGCGTGGGCGTGGGCATGGGCGTGGTGCGCATGCGCCTGCCCGGGATCGGCGTGTCCGGTCTCGTTCCGCGCCGTGGCATAGGCCTCGGCATTCAGCCAGCGGTCGACGTCGGGCGACTTGCCTCGGGTGCTGAACAGGCCGGCCTCGAACAGGGCGTCGGGGTCGACCCGGCCGTCGGTGGCGCGCAGGATCGGGGCGGCCGGGTTGAGGGCGCGCAGGCGGGACGTCAGCGCCGCCACCGCCGCCGGATCGGCGATGTCCAGCTTGGTCAGCACCAGACGGTCGGCCACCGCCGCCTGCTTGATCGATTCCGGATGCGTGTCCAATTGGCCGTCGCCGTGCACCGCGTCGATCGTGGTGACGATGCCGTCCAGGCGGTAGCGGGTGGCGATCAGCGGGTCGGTCATCAGGGTGTGGATGACCGGCGCCGGGTCGGCCAGTCCGGTGGTCTCGACGATCAGCCGCCGGAACTCCGGGATCTCGCCGCGCACCCTTTGCAGGAACAAGCCGCGCAGGCTGTCCACCAGGTCGCCGCGCACGGTGCAGCACAGGCAGCCGCTGTTGAGCAGCACCACCGTCTCGTCGATCCGGCGGACCAGCAGGTGGTCGATGGCGATCTCGCCGAACTCGTTGATCAGTACCGCCGTGTCGGCCAGTCCCGGTTCGCCCAGCAGATGATTGAGCAGGGTGGTTTTGCCGCTGCCGAGGAAGCCGGTCAGCACGCTGACCGGCAGTGCCCCGAGGGTGGCGGCGGAGGGATCGTCGACCATCGGCCTAGCCGCCGCCGTAGAGGTCTTCGGGCGACACCTCGGGCTCGGCGATGATCTCCGTCCCGCCGTTTCTAAAGGCGTAAAAGAAGCAGTTGCGCCGCCCGGTGTGGCAGGCCACGCCCCGCTGATCGACCAGCAGAAGCAGGGTGTCGCCATCGCAGTCCCAGCGGAAGTCCTTCAGGGTCTGCGCCTGGCCCGAACTCTCGCCCTTGCGCCACAGCTTGCCGCGCGAGCGCGACCAGTAGCAGACGCGACCGGTCTTGAGGGTTTCGTTGATCGACTCCCGGTTCATCCAGGCCATCATCAGAACCTCGCCGGTGTCGTGCTGCTGGGCGATGGCCGGGATCAGGCCTTCGGAAGTGAATTTCAGATCGTCCAGGCGGAGCGGATCGCGGCTCATCTGGGGGGGCTCCTCGTCTTTGTACTGGTGCGGTTACATCGTTCGTCCGGCCGGACTTGTCAACCTGCGGCGCGCCCGCCGATGTTCCGGCCGGCATCGTTTTTTATTGTAACGGTCGCTAAACATTTTCCATTTTCGTAATTTGACGTTATAAAATCCACGCGGGTCGCGCATCGCGGCCCGCGTTAACCGACAGCGCCGAGGGAGGAGCACGGTGACGGTCACCACCGCCAATTCGATTGAGGAAACCGATGCGCTGCGTAGCGACGACGTTTGGACGGCGGAGACCGCGATCGCCCGCGCGGAGGAACACTGCGCGCGCCGCGGGGCGCGCCTGACCCCATTGCGCCGCTGGGTCCTGGAACGTTTGTGGAACGATCGCGAACGGCCGAAAGGCGCCTATCAGCTGCTTGAGGATCTCAAGAAGGAAAAGGGCAACGCGGCGCCGCCGACCGTTTACAGGGCGCTGGATTTTCTGCTTGAGCAGGGTCTGGTGCACAAGCTCGAAAGTCTCAACGCCTTCATCGCCTGCAACCGCCCCGCGACGCCCCACGTGACCCGGTTCCTGTTGTGCCGCGACTGCGGGATCGCCGAGGAGATTTACGAGGACCTGCTCGACGAGGCCCTCAAGCATGCCGCCGGACGGGTCGGCTTCGAGATTCAGGAAGGCACCATCGAGGTGGTCGGCCGCTGCGTGCGGCACCATACGACCGGTCATTGCGATCGCAACTCCTCCGACTGATGCAAAATCGGAATGAATGATCCGGTTTCCGGATGGTCCATCCCGCTTCCGGATGAGGCTGGTCGGTCGCGGGTCGGATCGGCGCGCGCCGCGCCGCTTCAGGCCGCCCGATTGAGCGCCGCGAAGCCGGCCTCCAGGTCGGCCTTCAGGTCCTCCGGGTCGTCCAGCCCCACATGCAGGCGCAGGCTCGGCCCCCGGTGGGGCCACGCGGTGGCGCTGCGGATCGTCGCCGGCCGGGTGGGAATGGCGAGGCTCTCGTAGCCGCCCCAGGAATAGCCCAGCGCGAACAGCGTCAGGGCGTCCAGGAACGCGTCCCGGGCGGTCTCGTCGAAACGGTCCGCCAGCACCACCCCGAACAGCCCGCAGGCGCCGCTGAAATCGCGCTTCCACAGGGCATGGTCCGGGAACGACGGCAGCGCCGGATGCAGCACCGCCGCCACCTCCGGGCGGCGCTCCAGCCATTCGGCGACGGCGAGGCCGCTCGCCTGGTGGCGGGCCAGGCGGGGCGCCAGGCTGCGCAGGCCGCGCAGGCCCAGATAGCAGTCGTCCGGTCCGGCGCAGACGCCGCTGATGGTCACCGATTCCTTGAGGACGCGGTACAGCGCCTCGTCGGCCACCGTGATGCAGCCCAGCATGGCATCGGAGTGTCCGACGATGAACTTGGTCGCCGCCTGGATCGAGATATCGATCCCCAGTTCGAACGGGGCCAGGAAGTATCCGGCGCTCCAGGTGTTGTCCAGGATCGCGACGGCGCCGCCGGCATGGGCGGCCTTGGCGATCGCCGGCAGATCCTGTACCTCGAAACTGAGCGAGCCCGGGGATTCGGTGAACACCGCCACCGTGTTCGGCCGCATCAGGTCGGCGATCCCGGCTCCGGCGCGGGGATCGTAATAGGTGGTGTCCACGCCGAGGCGGGTCAGCACTTGGTCGCAGAACTTGCGGGTCGGGAAGTAGACGCTGTCGGTGACCAGCAGATGATCCCCGGCCTTGACCAGGGCCATCAGGGCGCCGGTGATGGCGGCCAGCCCGGACGGCATCGAAATGCCGCGGTGGCCGCCTTCCAGGGCCGCCACCGCGCCCTCGAAGGCGTGCGTGGTGGGGGTGCCGAAACGCCCGTAGTGGACGGATTCGAAAGGGTTCCGCTGACCTTCCTTGAGCGCCGCGATGTTCGGGAAGGTCACCGTCGAGGCATGGTAGACCGGCGGGTTGACGATGCCGTGGTTGGCTTCCGGCGAGCGGCCGGCGGTGGTCAGGCGGGTATCCTTTCTCATCGCGCCGCCGCCGGTCCGGCCAACTCGCGCCACCACATGTAGGCGATCCGGAACGGAATCAACATGATCAGCGCCATGGTCATTTTGACCGCGAAATCGCCCGCCGCCCAGGTGATCCAGGGCAGGCCGGTGAAGGCGAACGCGAGACCGAAGAACAACACCGTGTCGAGGACCGACCCGAGGGTCGAGGAGACCAGCGGCGGTATCCACCAGCGGCGCCGGCGTAGCTGGTCGAACACCTGCACGTCGAGCACCTGGGCGGCCAGGAAGGCGGTGCCGGAGGCCAGCGCGATGCGGGGCGTGGCGAGCAGGATCGACATCAGCACGGCGGCCGCGAAGCCGGCCAGGACGACCCGCCGGGCGATCGCCGGACCGACGGTGCGGTTGGCCAGGTCGGTGATCAGGAACGCGACCGGGTAGCTCAGGGCGCCCCAGGTCAGCCAGTCGTTGATCGGATACTGGACCAGCACGTTGGAGATGGTGACCACTACCGCCATGGCGGCGGCGAACAGGGCGAACGACGGCTGTTTCATGGTGTCGGGGGTCCCGGCCGGTGTCCTTGGCTGCGAAGGGGCGCACTATCCGGACGTGACTCGATCCTGTCAAGAATCGTCCAGGGCCCGGGCCAGGGCGCAGAATGCCTCGACCGGCAGGTCCTCGGCCCGCAGGGTTGGCTCGATGCCGAGCGACGCCGGGTCGAGGCCGAGCGGCTTGAGGCTGGCGCGCAGCATTTTTCGGCGCTGCCCGAAGGCGGCCCGGGTGACCGTTTCCAGGCGGTCGCGGCGGGCCGGCGCCAGGGGCGCGGGGCGCGGGACGAGGGTGATCACGCTCGACATCACCTTGGGCGGCGGGGTAAAGGCGGCGCGATCGACGTTGAATTCGCGGCGCGTCTCGCACAGCCATTGGGTGAGTACCGACAGACGCCCGTAGGCCTTGCTTCCGGAGCCGGCGACCAGGCGGTCCGCCACCTCCTTCTGGAACATCAGGGTCAGGCTTTCGTAGGCGTCGATCTCGCCCAGCCAGCGCAGAAGAAGCGTCGTCGCCACGTTGTAGGGCAGGTTGGCGACGATGCGGCGCGGCGGCGGCGCCAGGGCCGGCAGATCGACCGCCAGGGCATCCGCGTGGTGCGGGATCAGCCGCCCCGGGTAGGCATCGCCGAGGTCGGCCAGGGCATCCAGGCAACGGGCGTCGGTCTCCACCGCGACCACCATCGCGCCGGTTTCCAGCAGCGCCCGGGTCAGGCCGCCCGGACCGGGGCCGATTTCGATCGCGCTGTCCCCGGGGCCGACTCCGGCGGCGCGGGCGATGCGGGCGGTGAGGTTCAGGTCGAGCAGAAAGTTCTGGCCGAGCGACTTTCTGGCCCGCAGATCGTGGCGGGCGATCACCTCGCGCAGCGGCGGCAGGTCAGCCACCCGAGGCGGCCCGCCGCCGGTCGGCCATCCGCGCCGCCAGCCGCAGCGCGGCGATCAGGCTGTCCTCCTTCGCGGTCCCGGTGCCGGCGATATCGAGCGCCGTGCCATGGTCGGGCGAGGTGCGCACGAGAGGCAGGCCGAGGGTGACGTTGACGCCGCCGTCGAAGTCGATGGTCTTGATCGGGATCAGCGCCTGATCGTGGTACATGCAGATCGCCGCGTCGTAGGTGGCGCGGGCCCGGGCATGGAACAGGGTATCGGCCGGCAGCGGGCCGCGCGCGTCGATGTCGCGTGCGCGCAGCCGCGAGATGGCCGGCGCCACCACGCGGGCATCCTCGTCGCCCATGGCCCCGTTCTCTCCGGCGTGGGGATTGAGGCCGGCCACCGCGAGGCGTGGCGCGGCGAGCCCGAAATCGCGCCTTAGCGCCTCGGCGGTGATCGCCGAGGTCTCGACGATGGCCTCGGTGGTCAGGTCGTGGATCGCTTGCGCCAGGCTGACGTGAATCGTGACCGGCACCACCCGCAATTCGGAGCAGGCCAGCATCATCACCGGTCGCGCGTTTCCGCCGGCCAGATGGCCGAGGAACTCGGTATGGCCGGGAAAATCGAACCCGACCCGATGAAGGGCGTCCTTGTGGATCGGGTTGGTGACCACCGCCGCCGTGTCTCCGGCCAGGGTCAGGCGAACCGCCGTTTCGATGGCCGCCACCACCGCCGGACCGTTGGCCGGGTCGAGGTGTCCGGGCACCACCGGGGCCGGCAACCGGTGGTGCAGCACCGGCAGCGCCTCGCCGAATACAGAGGCGGTGTCGGCGGGATTCCGGACGCCGCGGACCGGCACCGCGAGGTCGAGCCGCGCGGCGGCGTCCGCGAGGCGCCGCGTGTCGTCGATGATCAGGAACGGCGGCAGGTTCTCGGAGCGCCGGGTCCAGGCCTTGAGGGCGATCTCGGCGCCGATGCCGGCCGGTTCGCCCATGGTCAGGGCAAGCGGGAGGGCGGTCACAGCCGCACGTCCACCATGGCGTTGCGTCGCAGGTCGAGCATCAGTCGCTGCGCCGCCTTCTCGGCGCGCCGATCGACCAGCATCTCGCGGACCTTGTCGCGCGCCGCCTCGCGCGAGGCGCCGCCGCTGCGGTTGCAGACCATCAGCACCACCATGCCCTGCTCGGTGCGCACCGGGCGACTCGGGGTATTCACGGCCAGCGGCCCGACCACCGCGCGGATGCTGGGCGGCAGGGTCGTCTCTTCCAGGGTGCCCAGGCTGCCGGACATCGCGGTGGCGATCCGCTTGCCCAGGCGGTCCATGTCCTCGCAGGAGGCGGCGCCGGAGGTCAGTTGGCGCAGCTTGTCGGCCGCCGCCCGCTCGGCCGCCGAACCGGCCGTCGCGGCCAGCGGCTCGAACACCTGGTGCAGGGTCAGCTTGGCCGGCGGTCCGGCTTCCAGGCCCTTGCTGATTCGCCGGTCGCGCAGCAGAAGGACATGGTAGCCGGCCAGCGTCGCCACCGGGTCGGACACCTGACCGGGCTGCATCCGCGCCAGGGCGGAGTCCAGCTCGGGTTCCAACTGACCCTGCGGGATCCAGCCCATGTCGCCGCCGTCGGCGGCGGTCGAGGATTTCGAGAAGCTGCGTGCCAGGGCGACAAAATTGGCTCCGTCGCGAACCTGCGACACCAGTCGCGTGGCGGCCTTTTCCACGTTGGCGGCGTCGCGGGGGTTGTCGACCGGCAGGAAAATCTCGGCCAGCAGGTGCTCGGGCTTGCCGGCGTTGTCGGCGATGCGCCGCATCGTTTCGTCGATTTCCTCCGCCGATACATTGATCTGCGGGATCAGCCGGCGGGCGATCAGCTTCTGCCACGCGATGGCGCTTTCGATCTGCGCCTCCAGGGCGCTTTCGTCGATCCCGCGCGCCGCCAGGAAGGCTCCCAACTGACCCGGTTGCAGGTTGTTCTGGCGTTCCAGGCCGGCGCGTGCGTGCGCGAGGTCGTCGTCATCGGCCCCGACGCCTTGGCGCTCGGCCTCCTGGAGTTTCAGCTTCTCGTCGATCAGGTCGCGCAGAACCTGGGGTGCCAGGCGATCCCGAACGTCCCGGGTGGCTGGCAGGCCCGAGGACGTGATGACGATCCGCAGTCGCGTCCGCACGTCGTAGGCCGAGATCACCTCGTCGTTGACCACCGCGGCGATGCCCTGCAATACCTGCTGGGCTCGCGCGGTGCCGGTGATGGCCAGAACGAGGGCGAGCACTATGAAAGGTCCGATGCGCGGCGGGATCATGGGGTCGGGGCCTCCATAGAAGGAAACATCTCCTGGCGAGGATAGTCCGCCGCTCGGGGGCGGATCAATAAACCTGCGTTTCGGCCTGTCCGAGGGTCTTGAAATTGATCCGAAAATAGATCGCGTCCGACGGCGAGATATCGCGGTCCCGGAACAGTTTCTTTTCATAGGTGATTCGAAATTCGAAGCATTCGTCCTCGTAGGTCAGGCTGGACCGGAGCGACCGCATGTTGGCGTCGTCCTCGATGTCGAGCAGGGTCGTCAGGTCGGCGCGCCAGTGGCGGCTGAAGCGCGACGAGAATCCGGTCTGCAACTCCTCGCGGGCCGAGAACTCCTGGCCCACCTGGTTTTCGAAGAACAGGTAGGAGACGGCGACCCGGAACGCTTCCACGCCGGCCGACACGTCCACCTCGTTGCGCGTCGCCTTGAAATCCTCCTTGTCGATCCGGGTGCGGTAGGTCAGGTCGAGGGCTTCGCCGCGCGACAATTGCAGGCTGCCCACCAGATCGGAGAATTTGGTGTCCAGTCCGGAGTTGGTGGCGAAGGTCGAATCCCGGTGCGGCCGGAAGGTCTGCCCAACCAGGGCGGTGATCCGCCCGTCGTCGGGCGAGAAAATGCCCCAGCGCAGGCCGTAGTTGAGGCGCGGCCCGCCCTCCACCCGGTCCCAACCGGTAAACCGGTTGTGGCTGAACAGGTTGGTTTCGTCGAACTCGAAGTCGATGCTGTCCTCGTTGGGGATTTTGTCCGGATTGCCGCCGTAGGGGCTGACCACTCCGTGTAGAATCGGTTCGATGACCTGGTGGGTGCGCGGGCCCCGGCGCACCAGTGGCCAGCGCCATTCCAGGCCGAGCTCGGGCACCACGCGGCCGGTGACGCCGGAGTAGCTGTCCGGGCGGCCGGGAAGCGGGTGCTCGTTGACGTGATAGGCGTCGCCGCGCAGCGAGGCGCGCAGGGTATAGCGGTCGCCGATCGGTCCGGTGTAGGGCAGCCGCCAGCCCGCCTGCCCGGACACCCGGCGCACGTCGCGGCCGTCGGTGCGGAACAGCGACAGCAGGCTGAGGTCGAGTTCGCCACGGCCGCCGTTGCGGCTTGGCGCGCCGCGATGGGAGAATTCGGCCAGCGGCAGGATGTAGGGCGTGGTGCCGGGATCGTCGTCGGATGCCAGGCCCTGGAACGCGAAGGCCTCGATCGAGGCGTGGTTGCGGCCCCGGAACCCTTCCACGTAGGGTCGGGTGATCAGCGTCTGCTCGGTGTTGAAGCCGTAGCGGCGCAGATAGGTCTCGCCGGATGCCCGCTGGACCTCGATGCCGGCCCGCCAGGTCTCGTTCAGATCGGCGGTCAGCGTGGCGTCGATGTGGCCCAGGATTTCATGATCGCTATTGCGGGTCAGGCTGGTCTCCAGGTCGATCGAGGCGTCCATCAGGCGCTGGCGGTAGGCGCCGGCGAGCACCACCCCCTCGTCGGTCGTGATGATCGGCTCAAAGGTCAGATCCGTCGTGTCGTCGATTGCCCAGAAATAGGGAATCTGGGCGACCATCCCGAGATCCGACGAACTGCCGAACGACGGAATCAGGAAGCCCGACTGGCGCTTCACCGTGGGATCGGAGTGCGACAGGTACGGCGTGTACAGAACCGGGACGCCGCCCATTTCCAGCCACAGATCGCGATAACTGATCCGCTTCCTCTCCTTGTCGTGGCGCGCCCGCCCGGCCTTGACCTGCCACAGCGGCTCGGAGTCCGGTGCGTCGGCGCAGATTTCGCAGGGCGAATAGACCACCCGTTGGAATTCGGTGACCCGGCCGCCGGTGTGCTGGCCCTCGGCCGCCGCCAGGCGGGCACCGTCCTGCAGGATTATCCGCAGATCGGCGATGATGCCGTCCTTGAGATCGCCCGACAGTTCCACGTGGCGGGCGAAGATCACCTCGCCGGTCGGCTCGTGAAGGACCACGTTGCCGGTCGCCGTCACCACGTCGTCGCGCCGGTTGTAGGAGATGACGTCGGTCAGCAGGGTCCGCTCGCCATAGGTTACCTCCACGTTGCCGCGCGCCGTGACGGTGTCCAGGTCGCGGTCGTGGATCACCTCGTCGGCCGTGAATTCGGCCGCTCCGCCGGCCACCGGCAGCGGATCGACGGCGCGCGCGACGGTTCCGCAGAGCATCAGCAGGCAGGCCAGGACAGCGGCGGAACGGAGCGACCGCATGGCGCTATCCGTCCTCCAGGTGCAGCAGCATCGAAAGCCCCAGCAGGGTCACCACGCCGGACGGGGTCCAGGCCGCCAGGACGACCGGGACGCGGCCCGACAGGCCGAGCGCGAACACCACGTCGGCGAGCACGTAGACCCCGAATCCGGTCAACACGCCGCCGACCACCAACTGCGTTGCGCCGCCCCGCCGGTTCGACATCCGCAGGGTGAAGGTGGCGGCGACCAGGACCATGGCGCACAGCAGCAACGGCGCGGCGAGCAGGGAGTGGAAATGCAATCGGTGGCGCAGGGCCGAGAAACCGGACGTTTCCAGGGTGGCGATGAACGACGGGAGTTCCCAGAACGACATGGTTTCCGGCGGCGCGAAACTGTCCTGGATGCGGGTCAGCGTCAGGTCGGTTTCGAACCACGATTCGTCGTCGTGACGGGCCGGTTGTTCCGGTTGATAGGTCCATACCTCGAAAAGGTGCCAGAAACCGTGTTCGAGCACCGCCCGCTCGGCCTCCATGCGTTGTCCCAGTCCGTCGCGGTGGTCGTAGACGATGATGCTCACGTTCGCCAACTCGACCCGGGTGCGCGCCTGCACCACACGGTCGGCGTGAATCACCGACTGCCCGTCCGCGTTGTTCTGGCGCAGCCACAGTCCGGAGCGGGCCAGCGCCAGGGCGCTCCGCTGACCCTTCAGCAGAGTGGACTCGATTTGAGAAAACCGGGCCAATGTCATCGATGCCAACGGATTGAACAGGGTCACCTGGGCGAGGCCGATGAACAGCGCGAGAAACAGCACGGGCAGCAGGAACTGCCAGGCCGAGACCCCGGCCGACCGCGCGACCACCAGTTCATGGTGCCGCGACAGTCGCCAGAACGCCATCATGCCGCCCAACAGTATGGTGAACGGCAGTGCCTCCTGGCCCATGTGCGGCAGTTTGAGGAACGCCATCTCGACCACCACGCCGAACGTGGCGTCGGGCTTGGAGGCGGCGCGGCGCATCAGCTCGACCGTGTCGAACACCCAAATCAGGGCCAGGAAGCCGATGAACAGTCCGAGCACCGACCACAGGAACCGCCGCCCGACATAAAACGAGAGAGTGGTCGAGACCCGCATCGCCTAGCCTCCCGTGGCGGCCGGTTGGGACATTGCGCGGCGGCCGGCGCGTGGCCGGTGGTGGATGGCCGCGAACCCGAGCAGGATCGGCAGAATCGAGGCCGCGTAGAGCAGGGGAATGAACTCGGGTCGCTTGGCGGCGGCGTTTTCGAGTCCCATGAACACCGCCTGCAAGGCGACCACCAGCGAGACCGCGAGGATGATCCGCCGGGTCTGGCTGCGTCGCGTGATGCCGCCGGAGATCAGGCACCCGAGGCCAATCATCACGAAGCACGGCGCCCACAGCGGCGAGACGAGGCGTTTGTGGCCCTCGACCAGGAACCGCCCGCGATCCCGTTCGTCGACGGCTGGGTTCGCGTCGGCCCCGAGCAGGTCGCCCACCATGTGTTCTCGCGGCTCCCGGTAGCGTACCGAGTCCTGCTGTTGCGAGGTCTCCAGGTCCACCGCGTAGCGGTCGAAATAGAGCACCGACATCCGATTCTTGACGCGGTCCACCTGATGGCGGCTGCCGTTGAACATGATCACGCGCGGCCCCCCGTCGGTTACCACCAGGGCGCCGCGCTCGGCCATCAGGGTTTCCGGGTACTCCGGGTTCTCGGTGGAATGAACCAGGATTCCGGCCAGTTGTCCGTTCGGCGTGCGTTCGCGCACGTAGACCGTGATGTGTCGCGACAGGGCGTTGAAGGCGCCTTCGCGCAACAGGACGTGCGAATAGGAGAACCGCATCTGCCATTGCAGTTCCCGGAACTGTTGGTAGGACTTGGGCAGCAGATAGAGATTCAGCCCGTAGCCAACCATCATCGCCAGCAGCGCCAGGACGATCGCCGGCGCCGCCAGCATGCCCTGACTCATCCCGGTGGTGCGCATCACCACCAGCTCGCGGTCGCCGATCATCTTGCTGAACACCAGCAGCACCGAGATGAACAGCGACAGCGGCAGAATGAATGTCAGGATGTCCGGGATCATCAGCGACGTCAGGTGCAGGAAGCCGGTGATCGAGACTCCCCGGTTGACGATCAGTTCGACGAAACGCAGCGACAGAACCAGCCAAACGAAGGCCGTCAGCCCGACCGTCACCAACACGGCGCCGATGGCCAACTGCCGAAAGATGTAGCGCGCCAAGCCGTTCATGTTCCGTCGTTCCGCGCCCCGGTTCCTCGTCCCGCTCGCGGGCACCCTGTCACAAAACCGCGCCGCCGATCAACCGAGCCCGTGGCGGCGTTTAACCACGTTAGGCGCGAGCCGGTAAACGATTTATGGAAAACACGAAAAAAAGAAGGGGCGGCAAGGCCGCCCCCGGAGGTTGCTTGGGAGGGATGATGGCGTGTCTGGCGGGTCTCAGCCGAAAGCCTGACCCGGCTGCACGCCCAGTTTCTTGAGGATGACCGCCAACGGGCAGAATCCGGTGAACGCCGACTGGAACAGATTCAGGCCGACGAACGCGGTCAGCAAGAACCCGTAGGGGTGGACGAAATATCCGAACGCCAGGCTGGCGAGAATGACGACGCCGGCAAAGGCCAGCACGATACGATCGATGGACATCGGTTTGGGACTCCCCTCGGCATGATCCGGCGCCTTGGCGGCACCAATTGCATATTCAATGACTCTAAATTAGATTCGACTAATATACATGTCAACCGGAATCTCGCATGTCCGCGCGCCATGTCCTATGGTGCGCCGGGAGCCATCGAATCGCGGCCGGGGGCGGGCAATGATCGTCGAGGACCAGACGGAGACCATGGCGTTCCTGTCGCGTCCGGACACCTATGGCGCCGCCGATGGAGCGCCGGTCGAACGGCTGGATACCCATATCTCGGTGGTGTTCAAGGTTGGCTGCCGGGTGTTCAAGCTGAAGCGCGCGGTCCGCTTCTCCTATCTGGACTTCTCGACGGCGGATTTGCGCGAGGCGGCCTGCCGCGAGGAGGTTCGGGCCAATGGACGGATGGCGCCCGACCTTTACATCGGGGTGTTGCCGGTGACCCGCGATGGGATGGGGGGGCTGGTCCTCGGAGGCGACGGGGCGGCGGTCGACTGGGTGGTCGAAATGGTGCGCTTCGACGACGCCAATCTGTTCGATCGACTGGCGGCGCGCGGCGGCCTGCGGCGGCGGCTGATGGAGGACCTGGCGGCGGAGATCGCCGGCTTTCACGCCGGTGCGGAACCGACCGGCGCCCATGGGGGCCGCGCCGGCCTCGCCTTCGTCATCGACAGCAATGCGCGGTGCTTCGCCGAGGCGGCGCCCGGCACCTTCGACCCGGCAAGGGTGGCGCGCCTCGGCGATCTATCGCGGCAAACCGCCGACCGGTTGCGCGATCTGCTCGACGCGCGGCGCGCCGAGGGCCGGGTGCGTCATTGTCATGGCGACCTGCACCTGCGCAACATCTGCCTGATGGGCGACCCGGCCTGCGGGCGCGAGGAAACGCTGGAGGAGCCCCTTCGGCCGGTGCTGTTCGACGGCATCGAATTCAATCCGGCGATTTCCCACATCGATGTGCTTTACGATCTGGCGTTCCTGCTGATGGATCTGGAGCACCGGGAGCTGCGGCGGCTGGCCGGCATTCTGTTCAACCGCTACATGGACATCACCGGGGATACCGGCGGCCTTGCCGCGCTCCCCCTGTTCCTGTCGGTCCGCGCCGCGGTGCGGGCGCAGGTGGGCGGCATCATGGCGGCGGTGCGGGACGACGCGGCGGCCCGCCGGGCCGAGGTGGACGGGGCGCGCGGCTACCTGGAGCGGGCGCTCGGCTATTTCGACCCGCCGCCACCGCGTCTGTTGGCGGTCGGCGGGCTGTCCGGGTCCGGGAAGTCGCGGATGGCCCGGGAAACGGCGCCCTTCCTGCACGACGGGCCGGGCGCCCTGGTTCTGCGCACCGACGTGCTGCGAAAGCGGCTGTTCGGGTTGAACATGTTCGAGACGGCGCCGCCCGAGGCCTACGGCGCGGACATGAGCCGCCGTACCTATGATCTGCTCTATTCCGAGGCCGAGGCGGCATTGCGGGCCGGCCGTTCGGTGGTCGCCGACGGTATTTTCGCGGCGCCCGGCGAGCGGGCGGCGATCGCCGGGTTGGCCGGGCGGCTCGGAATCCGCTTCGACGGCCTGTGGCTGGCCGCGTCGCCGGACGTGCAGGCGGAGCGGATCGCCACCCGGACCCGCAACCCCTCCGACGCGACGCCGGACGTGCTGCGCCGCCAGCTCGATTACGACCTGGGCGAGATCGCCTGGACGCGGATTGATAGCAGTGGTCGGCGCGAAACGACCCTGGACGCCGGCTTGGCGGCGCTGGGGATCGCCCGCTGAGCGGGGCGAGGGTGGATTTTCGATTATCCCAGTCGTGAAATGCGATATTATTTCTTGATCGCCGTGCGCCGCGCAAAAAGTTGGGGGATCGAATGAGCATTCGAACGATACTGGTGCCGGTCGACGGCTCCAAGGCCAGCGGCGCGGCGCTCGATCTGGCGTTTGCCGTCGGGCGTCTTTTCAAGGCCCACGTGGACGTGCTGTTCGTCAAGCCCGACCCCAAGAACGCGGTGCCGATGCTGGGCGAGGGGATGTCCGGGGCGATGATCGAGGAAATGCTGGAGCAGGCGGAAAGGGACGCCGTGGCGCAGGCCGCCGGCGCGCACGCCCTGTTCGACGGGCGGACCCGGGCGGCCGAGGTGCCGGTGGTTGATTCGCCGCCCGGCCCGGACGCTCTGTCGGCCTCGTGGCGCGAGACGGAGGGACGCGAGGACGAAATCGTTGGCCGGCTGGGCCAAGTGCGCGATCTGTCGGTGGTGGCGCGGCCGCTCGGCGTGGAGACGGCGACCGCCGACCAGACATTCAACGCCGCCCTCTACGAGACCGGCAAGCCGGTGCTGGTGGCGCCGCCCCGCGCGCCGGCCGAATTGGGCCGACGGGTGGCCGTGGCGTGGAACGGCAGCGCCGAGGCGACCCGCGCCGTCACCGCCGCGATGCCGTTCCTGCGCCGCGCCGAGGCGGTCACCCTGCTGGTCGGTGAAAACGACGAGGACGGCGACACCGGAGTCGCGGATCTGGCCAGCTATTTGTCGTGGCACGGAGTCGCGGCGACGCCGCGCGTGTTCGCGATCGATGGACGGTCGGTCGCCGAGGCCTTGATGGCCGAGTGCGCCGTCGTGGACTGCGACCTGTTGGTGATGGGCGCCTATACCCACTCGCGGATGTGGGAGGTGATCCTGGGCGGCGTCACCCGGCGCGTGCTGGAGACCGCCGAACTGCCGGTGCTGATGGCCCACTAGTGGTTCGATGCCAACGGATGAGTCCCATCCGTCGGCTGAATCGAACCACCAGATCAATAGCTTAGTGGATCGACCGATCCAAGGCTTGGGTACCAAGCGTTGGATCCGATCCACTAGGGGTGCGGTGGGCGTGTTCGACG
The DNA here is from genome assembly GCA_028282245.1 of Magnetospira sp. Classification (GTDB taxonomy): domain Bacteria; phylum Pseudomonadota; class Alphaproteobacteria; order Rhodospirillales; family Magnetospiraceae; genus JANQGL01. The sequence continues at coordinate 21,888 of JANQIL010000074.1, read as the reverse complement.
CTCCGGCGCCGGCGCATGTGCCGTTTGGCGCGCGGCCGGTCGATGGGCTACCCTGGTGTCCACGGATCATCTGGGCATGCCGCCCGCCCGGGCGGGGAGGGATTTCCATGGCGAACGAAGACGGACCCAGGCGGGTGGTGATCACCGGCGCCAGCCGGGGAATCGGGCACGCCACGGCGCAACTATTCTTCCAGCGCGGATGGGAGATCATCACCTGCGCGCGCGGCGACGTGCCGCCCGAATGCGGCCGCGATCCGCGCTGGACCGTGCACGTGCCGACCGATCTGGGAGATTCGGACAGCTTGGCCAATTTCGTCAAGGAGGTGAACGCCCATCTGGACGGTCGGCCGCTGCACGCCCTGGTCAACAACGCCGGGGTATCGCCCAAGACCGAGTTCCGCGAGCGCCTGGGTGTCCTCAACGGCGATCTCGCGGCATGGCGCGAGGTGTTCGAGTTGAACTTCTTCGCCGGCCTCAAGCTGTCGCGCGGCTTCGGCGCCGCCCTGCACAAGGGGAAGGGGGCGATCGTCAACATCACCTCCATCGCCGGCCACTACATTCATCCGTTCGCCGGCTCCGCCTATTCGGTCTCCAAGGCGGCCCTGTCGGCCCTGACCCGGGAAATGGCGCACGAGTTCGCGGTGCTCGGGGTGCGGGTTAATGCGGTGGCGCCGGGCGAGATTCAGACCGAGATGATCCAACCCGAGTACGAGACCCTGATTCCGCGCATTCCCATGAACCGCATGGGCACGCCCCGGGAAACCGCCTCCACCATCTATTTCCTGTGCTCTCCCGACGCGGGCTACGTCACCGGCAGCGAGATCTGGATCGACGGCGGCCAGCACATGTTGTGAGCGGTCCGGAACGTGAAACCGGCGCCGCCCGGTGTTTCGGACGGCGCCGGTAGGCACCCTTTCCCTTGAGGGATTTGACGACGCGCGGCGCGAACTTGCGTTCGGCCAGCGCCCGCGCCGCCGCGTTGCGCGGCTTGACGGGTTTCATGTCCGGCCTCCTTGGCGTGGTGCGAGGGGGCGGGATTAAACCACGACCGAGCGCAAGCTCCAAGCCGTGTCGTCTGGCGGAGAGCGATCGAAGCTGCTATCCTTGGGCGTCAAATCACATCGTCCACACGCCATGACAGACCTTATCCAAGGCATCTATGGGTATCTGGCCTACCTGGACGGTCGCACCCTGCGCGTCGATAGCACCCGGCCGGTCCCGTCGGTCGGCAATTCCACCGCCGGCACCGTGCTGGACCGGGCGGTCGAAAACGATACCCTCGACCTGTCGCCGCTGGCCCGCGAACTGCTGTTCCAGACCCCGGTCGGCACCCTGTTCGGCGCCAATCTGGCGGGGCAGAATTTGCAGGGGGTCGATCTCAGCGGCGTCAACATGTCCTATGCCAATCTGCGAGGCGCCAATTTCAATCACGCCGTGCTGAACGGGGTTATCCTGTTCGGAGCCAATCTGACCGGCACCTCGTTCTTCGGCACCGACCTGCGCGGGGCCGACCTTACCGGCACCGACGGCCTGACCGCGCGACAATTGACCGACGCCCGGATCGACGGCGACACGGCGCTGCCGATCCCCGTCCATACCCGGGCCGACATCCTCCTCCAATCCGCCGGATGAGAACCACCTACGCATGAAATTATTCTAAAATACATATTTTATTGGCATATCGGAAGATTCTGAAACATTATGTCGTTTTTTCGAGGCAAGTACCGAAATGAAAAACGGCAACAATACGTACGAAATCGAAGACGCGCCCTTGGAGGTGGCCGACGACCAACCCGAGTCCCGGCTCGAAAGCACCGTTTGTCGGATTTCGGGCCAGATCGGCCGTCTCGGCGTGGACATCGCCGATATCGCCGGCCATATCGACGACATCAGCCAGCAGGCGGAATGTCAGGTCGAGCAGGCGCAGTCCCTGCGCCGGTCGGCCCGCGAGATGTCGGAATCCAATGCCGGAATCGATGGCGCCGCCAAGGCCACGCTTCAGGTGACGACGTCGGTCCAGGACGACATCGCCAAGTCGCGAAGCGCCGTCGACGTGGCGATTGGCAACATCCATCAACTGGTCGATGGCGTGCACCGAATCGAGGAGCGCCTGGCTTCGTTGGGCGAGGCCCTGGCCGGGGTGTCGCGCGTGTCCCAGTCGATCGAGGCGATCGCCAAGCAGACCAATCTGCTGGCCCTGAACGCGACGATCGAGGCGGCGCGGGCCGGCGACGCCGGCAAGGGCTTCGCGGTGGTGGCCGGCGAGGTCAAGCGGCTGGCCGATCAGACCCGGCAGGCGACCCAGAGCATCGCCGACACCGTGCGCACCCTGGCCGACGAAATCCGTGGCCTGGGGGAGGTCGGCGGCCTGGCCACCGAGCAGGCTGGCGCGGCGCGCGACGGGGCGGCCGACATGATCGCCATCGTCGAGCGGCTGAACGGACACGTCGCGGAGGTCAACGATCAGGTCGGCCGGATCGTCGAGGCGGCGGGCGGCAACGAGGCGGCGAGCCGCCGGGTTCTCGACGGCGTGGAGGTCCTGACCGACAGCATGGAGCGGTCGGCGCACAGCCTTGGCGAGGCCGATCGCCAACTGGCCGAGGTGCGCGACGCCGGCGAGCGGCTGATCGAGACGGTGGCCGAAAGCGGCGTCGAAACCGACGAAACCCCGCTGATCCGCGCGGTGACCGATGCCGCGAAAACGATCGGCCGGCAATTCGAGGCCGCCGTGGCGGCGGGCGAGATCCGGCTGGACGACCTGTTCGACGAGGCCTACCGGCCGATTTCGGACACCGATCCGCCACAGGTCGAGACCCGGTTCCTGGCCTTGACCGACCGCGTGCTGCCCGGCATCCAGGAACCGATCCTGGAGATCGACCCTCGGGTGGTGTTCTGCGCGGCGGTCGACCGCAACGCCTATTTGCCGACCCACAACCGGAAGTTCTCGCAGCCACAGGGGCCGGACCCGGTATGGAACGCCGCCAATTGCCGCAACCGCCGCATCTTCGACGATCGCACCGGACTCGCCGCGGCCCGCAACACCCGGCCGTTCCTGATGCAGACCTACCGTCGTGACATGGGGGGCGGCGCATTCGTGATGATGAAGGACCTTTCGGCGCCGATCCTGGTCCAGGGCCGTCACTGGGGCGGCTTCCGGATGGGCTTCAAGCCGCGATAGACCCTGACCGCAACCGGGTTGAACCGGTCTTGCGCGCGGTCCATATTCGGGCCCGACCGAAGGCGTTTGGACAGGAAAGGGCCGTCCCCATGCAGGTGACCATCAACGGCGAACAGCGGGCCTTCGCGGCGCCGCTTTCGGTGGCGCAGCTTCTGGCCGAGATCGGCCTCGATCCGTCCAAGGTGGCGGTGGAGCGCAACCGGGAAATCGTCCCCCGGTCGACCTACCGCGAACAGGCGGTGGACGACGGCGACCAGTTCGAGATCGTCCATTTCATCGGCGGCGGGGCCGGGGCCGGGACCGATGACTGCCTGGAGGTGGCGGGACGCAAGTACTGGTCGCGGCTTCTGGTCGGCACCGGCAAGTACAAGGATTTCGAGGAGACCAAACTGGCCATCGAGGCATCGGGCGCGGAGATCGTCACCGTCGCCGTGCGGCGCGTCAACATCTCCGACCCCAACCAGCCGATGCTGGTCGATTACGTGGACCCCAAGGTCTATACCTACTTGCCCAACACCGCCGGCTGCTTCACCGCCGACGACGCGGTGCGCACCCTGCGTCTGGCCCGCGAGGCGGGAGGGTGGAATCTGGTCAAGCTGGAGGTTCTTGGCGACCAGAAAACCCTTTACCCCAACATGCCGGAGACCCTGGCCGCCGCCGAGACCCTTGTGGCGGATGGGTTCGAGGTCATGGTCTATTGCAGCGACGACCCGATCGCCGCCAAGCGCCTGGAGGATCTCGGCTGCGTGGCGATCATGCCGCTCGGCTCGTTGATCGGATCGGGCCTTGGCATCCTCAATCCGATCAACGTTCGCCTGATTAAGGAAAGCGTGTCCTTGCCGGTGCTGGTCGATGCCGGCGTGGGCGCCGCCTCCGATGCGGCGGTGGCCATGGAACTCGGCTGCGACGGGGTGCTGATGAACACCGCCATCGCCGGGGCCGGGGACCCGATCCGGATGGCCAAGGCGATGAAACTGGCCATCGAGGCTGGGCGCCTGTCCTATCTGGCCGGACGGATGCCGAAGAAGCTCTACGCCGACCCGTCGTCGCCGCTGGCCGGTCTCATTTAACCGGATGCCGGACGCCGTCTGGCGCCTCGGGTTCCGGATCGCCTATTTGCTGGCCAAGGCATGGTGGCGGCTGATCCGCCGCGAGGTCCGGGGGGTCAGCGTCGCGGTGAGTCACGATGGCGCCCTGCTGGTGGTGACGCCCTCCTACCGGCCGGGCCTGTCGCTGCCCGGCGGGTATCTCAAGGCGGGCGAGGACCCGCGCGTCGCCGCCTGTCGCGAGTTGGTCGAGGAGGTCGGGTTGAGGGTGTTGCCCGAGGCGCTGGCCGATCTGGGCGAGATCACGGCCGAGGAGGGTGGCGGTCGCGCCCGCACCCGCTGCTACCGGCTCGATCTGTCGGCGCGTCCGGCGATCCGGGTCGACAACCGGGAAATCGTCGCCGCGCGGTTCCTGCCGCTCGCCGATCTGGCTCCCGAGGCGTTCATCCATCCGCTGCGGCCGCTGCTGCGAGGGCTGCGCCGGGATACGTGGTGACCGGATGCCCGGCCGGACGGTCGCGCGGCGCGCGTCGGGGGGGGGGTGAAATTTCACTTTTCTTTTCGAGATGACGGCGTATAGTGCGCGCCCTTGACGCAGGCGCACGTGCTGGGGACCTCGCGGAGGTCGTGCAACGACGCAAGGCGTTCTTTTTTGGGGCGATCGCCCGCCCGAGCGGGACGGCCTCCCTGGAGGGAAAAGCCATGTGTTGGACCGTGGGTGAGTCCCGGACCCGTGATTCCACCGCCAAGGCCCGTCCGGCCTGCGCGTGGGACGCGAGGCGTCGTCCCGCCCTGTCCTACATGGCGCTGCTTGGCCGGCGCAATCCGCATTCCAGTCTGTGACGTCCGGCGCCGCCCCGGCGGCGCCCATGGTTCGCCCCGCGTGACGTTACGAATGGACTGGAGCGCCGATGATGACTCCCAAGATCGCCGATTTCTTGGCACGAAACCGACCCCGAACCCCATGCCTCGTGGTCGACCTGGACAAGGTCGAGGAGAACTACCGCCACCTGCGCCGCGCGCTGCCGCGGGCCGAGGTCTATTACGCCGTGAAGGCCAACCCGGCGGTGCCGGTGCTGAAGCGCCTGTGCGGCCTTGGATCGCGGTTCGACGCCGCCAGTATCTTCGAGATCGAGGATTGCCTGGCGGTCGGCGCCGCGCCGTCCGACATCTCGTTCGGCAACACCATCAAGAAGGCCGATCATATTGCCCGCGCCCATCGCCTCGGGGTCGGCCTGTTCGCCTTCGATGCGGCCGAGGAACTGGACAAGCTGGCCGAACACGCGCCCGGCGCGCGGGTCTACTGCCGGCTGCTGGTCGACAACGAGGGAGCCGGCTGGCCGTTGTCGCGCAAGTTCGGCTGCTCGGCCCGGATGGCCGCCGATCTGCTGGTGCGGGCGCGCGACAGCGGGCTGGTGCCGCACGGGGTGTCGTTCCACGTGGGGTCGCAACAGACCGATCCCGGACGCTGGGAGGCGGCCATCGCGCGCGCCGCCATGGTGTTCACCGATCTGCGCGAGCGCGGCGTCGAACTCGGGCTGCTCAACCTGGGCGGCGGCTTTCCGGCCCGCTACCGTGACTCGGTGCCGGGGATCGACGCGTTCGGCGAGGCGATCACCGAGGCCATGCACCGGCATTTCGGCAATGCGATGCCGGAAACCCTCATCGAGCCGGGACGCGGCATCGTCGCCGAGGCCGGGGTGCTGGAGAGCGAAGTGGTCCTGGTATCGCGCAAGGATCCGGACGACGAGGCGCGTTGGGTGTATCTGGACATCGGCAAGTTCGGCGGCCTGGCGGAGACCATGGACGAATCGATCCGCTACGATTTCGCCACCGACCGCGACGGCGACCCCATGGGTCCGGTGCACATCGCCGGGCCGACTTGCGACGGGGCCGACATACTCTACGAGAAGACCGCCTATCGGTTGCCGCTGACCCTGAAGGCCGGCGACAGGGTGCGCATCGACAGCACCGGGGCCTATGCCACCACCTATGCCTCGGTCGGCTTCAACGGCTTCGCGCCACCGTCCGAATACTATTTGTAGGCGGGATTTCCCGGCGGCCTGTCCGCTTGCGCCGCGAAGGCGGTTGCGGGCATACTCCGGGCATGCGAACGGTCGCCTTTCTCGCCGCCGCCACGGTGCTGCTGCTCGGGGCCTGCGGCACGGTCGACATGACCCCCCGCGCCCATCCCCATGGGTCGGTATCGGGCGGGGGAGGGTCGTCCGCGTTCGTCGGTGCCCAGCGGGTTCGGGTGGCGAAGGGCGACACGGTCTATGCCATTTCGCGGCGCCACCGGGTTCCGATGCGGGCGATCATCGAGTCCAACGACCTGAAGCCGCCCTATACGCTTTATGTGGGACAGCGACTCGACCTGCCCCGGGTGCGGGTGCACGAGGTCGCGCGCGGCGACACCCTATACGCGATCGCGCGCCGCAACGGCACCCGGATCGGGGCGATCGCCAGCCTGAACGGTCTTGAGGCGCCCTACGTGATCTATCCGGGACAGCGTCTGGTGCTGCCGGGCGGCTGGGCGCCCGCGCCGCCCCGCGAGGCCCCCTCGGCACGGCCGCGACACGGCCAGAAGGTGGAGGTCGCGACGCGGCGGGTGGTGCGTCCGTCGACCGCTCCGCCCCCGCCGCCGAAGGCGACCGGTCGGTTCGAATGGCCGTTGCGTGGCCGCGTGCTGCATACCTTCGGGACCAAGGGCAAGGGCCTGCACAACGATGGGATCAACATCGCGGCGCCGCGCGGCACCGGGGTTCGCGCGGCCGAGAACGGGGTTGTGGTCTATGCCGGCAACGAACTGAAGGGGTTCGGTAACCTTCTGCTGATCAAGCATGCCGACGGCTGGGTGACCGCCTATGCCCACAACGATCGGCTTCTGGTGGCGCGCGGGGCACGAGTGACCAAGGGACAGAAGATCGCCGAGGTCGGGTCCTCGGGCGGCGTCACCGAGCCGCAGTTGCACTTCGAACTGCGGCGCGGCAAGCGGGCGGTCGATCCGCTGAAACACCTGCCCAAGGCGGTGGCGAGCCTCTGACTCACCCCAGGAACGGCCCCTCCAGGCCCTCGCCGTGGATCGCCCGGCCGACCGCGGGGCGGGCCAGTACCCGTGTCGCGAGGTCGCCGATGCGTGGCCGCCGGCCGGGCGGGTTGGCCATGTGACGGCCCCAACGGGCGAGCATGACGAGGTAGGGATCAACCGCCGAGTAGGTGTCCCCGAGCAGGAACGGACCGCGCGCCAGAGCCGTCTCGACGATCCCGAACCAGTCATCGAGCCGCCGCTCGGCGGCCGCCGTGACGGCGTCCAGTCCGTCTCGATCGGTGGTGTAGCGGTCGGGGTAGTAGTAGGCCAGAACATCGGCCTGGATGGTGTTGGTGAAGAACATCAGCCACTTATAGAAATGCGCCCGCTCTGTCGTGGCGAGCCGCGGGGCGAGACTGGCCTCCGGGTGGCGGTCGCACAGGTGCAGGCAAATGGCCGCCGTCTCGAACAGCACCAGGTCGCCGTCGATCAGCACCGGGATGCGGCCGGCCGGGTTGAGGGCCAGGTATTCCGGGCTTTTGTGGGATCGGTTTTCCTTGTCGACCCGGATCAGTTCGAACGGCACCCCGATTTCCTCCAGCAGCACATGCGGCGTGAAGCTGGCGTTGGCGGGGTAGTAGTACAGGCGAATCATGGCGAGCCTCCGTCGGGGACCCGTACCATAGCGCGACGCCCCGGAGACCCGAAAGACCGTATCATACGGAACCCGAATAACTGATTCGGGCTTCCCGCCCCTCGCCGCGCGCGGGGCCGGGGCGGCGCCGGGCAGGACGGAGGGGGCCGGCTCGTCCCAATACTCGAACCGGGCGAATCCGCCTCCGAATTCAATTTTATTGGTATGTATAGTCTCATTTTTCAATTTTAAATGTTATTGAAAACCCCTTCTGGAATCTCCAATAAACCCATAAGGCAAAAATACAAAGGTATATGCCCGTCAATTGATAGGCGGCCAAAACATCAAATATCTCAATGAGAAAGCCCAAAATCAGCATAAAGGCAATCCCCGCGATTTCGATAAACAAATTAAGCGTGGATGTTGTCGTTGCGCGGCTTTTACCTTCCATTGTCTTTTGGAATTTCGCATCGGCCAGAACTTGCAGGGGGGCGATCACCGCGTAGGCGAGCATCAGGGGGATGAGGGAAATCTGGTCTTGCGCGAATCCCGAGGCAATCAGAAACAGACCCGACAAAGCCGGAAACAGCCAGCTCAATGACCGTATGCCGGCCAGCCTATAGGCATTCGCCGATGCAATAACGCCGATGAGGTTCACGCCCGCGATCATCAAACCGTAAGCCCAGACCGGAAGCGAAACGACCTGGTAAAAAAGCTGATCGAATTCCTCCAGGGCGCCGAGCGTCGTAATGCCCAACGCCAAAAAAATCGTGATGAATCGTATATCCGCATGGTTCTTAAATTCGAGCAGGGCGTTTCCCAAGGTTTGTCGATAGGGAATGCCGTCGCCAATAGGCGTTTGCGGATGGGTCCTGCGTATATCCGTCAGATGTCGCGCCGCGAACGAGGCCGTGACGAGCGGCGGGATTGAAAGCCACAGGGCGAGTTCCATGCTGTAATGGCCGATGAAACCGCCCACCGCGGAACCGAGCATCACGCCGGCGGCCGTGAACGCACGTTCCCGGCCCAGGAGTTTCTCGTAGGCGCGCCCGAGCTTAACGGCGTGGATGTGCTCGTAGAGCAGGGCTTCCTTGGTGCCGGAACACAGGGCGGAACCGGCCGACCAAAACAGGAACGCTAGCCCGTAAAGCCATGCCTCGCCGTCCGCGAAAATCCAGACGACAAAGCAAACAGACTTTATCAAGGGTGAAACTATAAGAAGAACACGTCGATCGTATCGATCGGATAATATTCCGGACGGTAATTCAAACAAGATGACACTCAGGCTCCAGAATGCAAATATGGCGCCTATTTCCGATGGGCTTAATCCTTGTATATGTAGATAAGCGGTGTATATGGCATATCCGAAAATAAAATCATAAGAAAATATATAATAATAGTAATTCCTTAAGAATTTCAGGAAAAATCGAGTTTTGGCGCTTCGGTGCATGATTTTTGAGATTTTTCTTATTTATCAAGAAAAATGTCATTTGAGTGAATTGTATCTATTTGGTGATACATGAATGCTTGCGATGATAAGGCGTCCATGGTGGCTCGGCGCATGATCTCGGGGACGCCGGGGTGCCGCCCGTTCCCGCGCGCGAAACTCCGTGGATCCGATCCACTAGCCGATGGCGCGCCCCATCTCGCCGGCCAGGTCCTGGATGAACTGCCAGGCGACGCGGCCGGAGCGGGCACCCCGGGTGACCGACCATTCGTTGGCTCGGGCGCGCAGGTCGGCCGCCGGCACGTCGAGGCGGTATTCCGCCGCGTAGCCCTCGACGATGGCGAAATAGGTGTCCTGGTCCAGGTTGTGGAAGCCCAGCCATAGCCCGAAGCGGTCGGACAGCGATACCTTCTCCTCCACCGCCTCGGAGGCGTGGATGGCGGTCGGGCGCTCGTTCTCGATCATGTCGCGGGCCATGAGATGGCGCCGGTTCGAGGTGGCGTAGAACAGCACGTTGGTCGGCCGCCCCTCGATGCCGCCTTCCAGCACCGCCTTCAGCGACTTATACGAGGTATCGTCGGAATCGAACGACAGATCATCGCAGAACAGCAGGCAGCGCCGCGCGTGGTCGCGCAGGAGGCCGAGCAGGCGGGGCAGGGTGCGGATGTCCTCGCGGTGGATCTCGACCAGGACCAGACGGTGCTTGCGCTTCTCCCGGTTCTCGTTGACGGTCGCGTGGACCGCCTTGACCAGCGAGCTTTTGCCGGTACCGCGCGCGCCCCACAGAAGGGCGTTGTTGGCCGGCAGGCCGTCGGCGAAGCGGCGGGTGTTGGCGAGCAGGGTGTCGGCCTGGCGCTCGATGCCCTTCAGGAGGTGCAGCGGCAGGCGGTTGACCTCGGTCACCGGCGCCAGGGTCGCGCGGTCGGCCTGCCACGCGAAGGCGTCGGCGCCCTTGAGATCCGGCGCTTCGCCCGGCGGCGGGGTCAGGCGCTCCACGGCGTCGGCCACGCGGCCCAGCAGGTTGGAAATCTGGATCAAATTCATGGCGCGGACGGTACCGCGCGGCCTCGCGGAAAGTCAACGCCGCCGGTCGGGCGCGGCGCGTGGACGCATTCGCGACGACCGATTAGACTTCCCCCCGACGGACGTGCTTCGGGGGAGATTTAAAGATGAACGGAAACACCGTGGGCGCCGCCGAGCGCCCGGCTTGGCGAATCGACGGCTTCGTCGGGCTGGGAGTCCTCGTCCTTGTGATCGCCGTCGCCGGCTACCTCGGCTATCGGGGCGTTATGACCGAGAACGTTTATCTCATCGTCTTGGCGGCGGTCCTGGCGATCCTGGCGCTACTGCCCGCCAGGGTCGTGATCCTGAACCCCAACGAGGCTGGGGTCATCACCTTTTTCGGCACCTACGTCGGCTCGATCAAGCATGCCGGGTTTCACGTCTACATGCCGTTCGGGTCGCTTGAGCGAGTCACCCTGAGGCTGATCAATTTCGAGGTCGGCCCGATGAAGGTCAATGACGCCGGCGGCAATCCGATCCTGATCGGCGCCATCGTGGTGATCCGGGTCGAGGATACCTTCAAGGCGCGGTTCAATGTCGAGGACTGGACGAGCTTCGCCGAGACCCAGGCGGAAACCGCCGTGCGAACCCTGGCCGCCACGTATCCCTACGATTCCGGCGACGGCGACGATCCTTCGCTGTTGCGTCACCACGATCAGGTGCGCCACGCGTTGATCGAGGACATGAAACGGCGCCTGGAACCGGCCGGACTGGAGGTAGACGACGCGCGCCTGTCCCATCTCGCCTACGCGCCGGAGATCGCCGCCGCCATGCTGCGCCGTCAGCAGGCCAAGGCGACGGTGCAGGCGCGCCGGCAGATCGCCGAGGGCGCCGCCGCCATCGTCGAGGGCACGCTCGCCCAATTGCGGGCCGGAGGGTCCGTGACGCTCGACGACCGGGATCTGTCGCGGGTCGCCGCCAACCTGATGGTGATCCTGACGTCCGAGCAGGCGGTCACCCCGGTGATCGACGTATCGGAGTGAGTCTGGGGATGGACGGGCGCGGGGGCAGGCATCGCCTGGGGCGGTTCCGCGACAATCCGATGAGTCCGGGAACACTCCTGGAGCTTGGATTTCACAAGCTCAAGGATGGCCGTTGGGTCTTGTTGGAACGCCCTCAATCGAAAGGCGATATCAGCGCTCTTGAAGTCGATTACAAGGGCATGGAACGGCAGGTCGCCCATTGGCGGGCGATGGAGCGCGAACAAAAGAAGCTGATGCCGATGTTCGTGGTGCTTGTCGCGCTGCTGGGGGGATGGTTCCTCCTTGTCCTGCTGACGCCGGCGTTCGAAGGAGCGGCCGGCCGGGACATGGCGCCGTTTCCCGCCATCTGGTTCGCGGAAAAAGGCGGAGCCGGCGTATTTCTCGTTCTTGGAATCGTCCTGAGTCCGTGGTTGGCGCCCTACCTGATAACCGCCGCGACAATGAGGCGGGTGCCGCTCGACAACAGATGGAAGGCAACGGCGCGGCGGGTCGATATCTCCGATCACGTCGAATGGGTCGACAACTCGGGCCTTGGGGACGTGGTGGGCCTGGGACTTCTGGGGGTCCTGTTTATGGTGCCGGGGGTGGGGTGGATATTGTCGACGCGAACCGATCTGCTGCCCCTTTGGGTGCAGGCTGAATGGTTCGGGCCGGAGCCCATCATCGGCGAGTTGATGCTGGGATTGGGAGCGGTGTTTTTGCTTGCCCAAGCCATTAAGATTTTTCAGAAACTTCGCAAGTCAAAACACCTGTTCGAGCCGGTTGTCGACCTGGAGGGCCTGTGCGCCGAGTCATTCCTGGCGGAATTGGTGTCCGAAGCGGGCGCCGCCTCCAGGAAGCCCAGGTTTCCGCGATTTCGCCAAATCGCTCCCATGGTTTTGAGCTTTTCGGTGTTCGTTCTCTTCCTGATGGCGGAGTCCCGCGCCACTTCCCTTTCGTCGGATCGGGAGATGGAAACCGCCGAACCCGGCGTCACCCTGATCCTTGATAACGCACCCGAAACGGCGGCGCCGGATCCCGGCCGGGTGCTTGCCGCCTTCGAGGCATTGGTGATCCGACAGGAGCGCGTCGCGAAATGGCGGACGCCCGTGCGGGTGTCGATCGTCCGCGCCGATGGCGAGGATCACGAGGTCCTGGACGGCATCGCGGAATATCTATGGTCCTTGCAGCGGGCAACGGGGCTGACATTCGATTTGGCGCCGGTGGATTCCGAGGACGCGGCGGTGATCGTTCGTCTGATCGAGGCGGTGAACGAGGTGGAGGGGGTCTTCGCGAGGATGAATCTCGAGCCCGGGAACGGGCGGATCGACGCGGCGACCCTCGCGCTCCATCTCCCCCTTCTGCGCGGCATCGCCGTTCGTCGCGCCGAGATCGAAAGACCCGGGACGCGGGGCGCGGAAAACCGCGATTGGGAGCGGGTGAACGAGCATCTCTCCCTGCTGTCCCGGACGATGGTCTGTCGTGGGCTGCTGGCGGTTCTCGGGGTGCCGGGACGGTTGCCGAGAGAAGCGATCCTGCTGCGACCGTTGCCGGAGGATCCCTGCGTGCTGTCGCCGCTCGACGCGGCCGTCTTGCGCCTCCTCTACGCCCCTCGCATCACGCCGGGCATGGACCCGCGCGAGACCCTCGCCGTGGCGCGGGAGATCGCCGCCGAGGGCCGCTGAGGCGGGGGAGCCCCTTGCGGAGGCGCCCATTCGGGCGATATCCGGGCCATGCAGGTTCCGTTTGCAATGCCGGGGCGGGCCGCTATAGTCCGGCCCTGTTGCCGCTTGATGCCGTTCGGCGCCTGAACCGACCTTTGGGTCGTTTCGCGCCGAGACGATGTCGCTCAGGCGCCGCGCGGGCTTGCCGGCCGGTCATGAAGCCATTCGAGGCCGCCCGGCATGAGAGGTTTTTTCGCAAGAGGGACGGGAGGTCCGATGTTCATTTCCGATGCCTACGCCCAGGCCGCCGGCGGCCAGCCGGGAGGCATGGATGCCCTGGTTCAGGGGATGCTGCCGCTGATCCTGATTTTCGTCGTGTTCTATTTCCTGCTGATCCGGCCGCAGCAGAAACGGGCCAAGGAACACAAGCTGATGCTGGAGGCGTTGCGGCGCGGCGACAAGGTTGTCACCAACGGTGGCCTGATCGGCACGGTGGCCAAGGTGGTCGACGACAACGAGGTTCAGGTGGAGATCGCCGAGGGAATCAAGGTCCGCGTGATGCGCCAGATGATCGCCCAGGTGACGTCCAAGACCGAACCCGTGAAGCCGGCCAATTCGGACGGCGGCAAACCGGGCGGCGGCGGTTCGTCCGGCGGCCTCAAGAAGTTGCTGGGCGGCAAGTAGGCCCCCAGGCGCCGCGACGACGGAGTCCAAGCCGTGATCTATTTCGCCAAGTGGAAGGTGGTCGCGATCCTGCTGGTCTGCGGGGTCGGCCTGCTGTTCGCGGCGCCCAACCTGCTCGATCGCCAGACCGCCCAGTCCCTGCCGTCGTGGATTCCCAACCAGCAGATCAGTCTCGGCCTCGACCTGCGGGGCGGTGCCCACATGCTGCTGGAGGTGGGCATCGACGAGGCGGTCGCCGAGCGGCTGGAGGCGGTGGCCGGCGGTGTCCGGGTGGCGCTGCGCAAGGAACGAATCGTTTATACCGGCCTCGCCAACCGGGGCGACCACGTGGCGGTGACCATCCGCGATCCGGACACTCTCGAACGGGCCCGCGAGCTGATCCGCGACGTGGACCGGGACACCGCCGTCGAGATCCTTGACGACGGCCGCGTCGAGGTGCGGTTCCGCGACGAGGCGCGCACCGCCTATGCCTCCTCGGTGGTCGATCAGGCGCTGGAGATCGTGCGCCGACGGATCGACGAGATGGGCACCCGCGAGCCGACCATCCAGCGTCAGGGGGCCGAGCGCATCCTCATTCAGGTGCCGGGCCTCGATGATCCCAAGCGGCTGGAGGACATCCTCGGCAAGACCGCCAAGATGACCTTCCATCTGGTCGACGTGAAAACCGATCCGGTGCAGGCGCTCTCGGGCCGGGTGCCGCCCGGATCGATGGTCTTGCCATCGGCCGACGAGATCGACCCGAGCACCGGTCAGCCGCGCACCTACGTGATCAAGAAGAAGATCGAGCTGTCGGGCGAGAACCTGATCGACGCCCAGCAGACCTTCGACAGCCGCACCAACATGCCGGTGGTGTCGTTTCGGTTCGACGGCATCGGTGGCCGCAAGTTCGCGAGGATCACCACCGAGAACGCCGGCCGCCCGTTCGCCATCGTGCTCGACAAGAAGATCATCAGCGCGCCGCGCATCAACGAACCGATCCTCGGCGGTTCCGGGATCATCACCGGCGGGTTCACGGTGCGGGAGGCCAACGACCTGGCGCTTCTGCTGCGCGCCGGCGCCCTGCCTGCGCCGCTGACCATCCTGGAGCAGCGCACCGTGGGGCCTGGCCTGGGCGCCGATTCCGTCGCCGCCGGCAAGCTGGCCTCGGGGGTCGGTCTGGTCGCGGTGATCGTGTTCATGGGCCTTGCCTACGGCCGTTTCGGGCTGATGGCCGACGCCGCGCTGCTGTTCAACATCATTCTGATCGCCGCCGCCCTGTCGGCCCTGCAAGCCACCCTGACCCTGCCCGGGATCGCCGGCATCGTGCTTACCATCGGCATGGCGGTCGATGCCAACGTGCTGATCTTCGAGCGCATCCGAGAGGAATCCAGGCTCGGCCGGACACCCATCGCGGCCATCGATTCCGGCTATTCACGGGCCTTGAGCACCATCATCGACGCCAACGTGACGACCCTGATCGCCGCCGTGCTGCTGTTCAGCTTCGGCTCCGGCCCGGTGCGCGGCTTCGCGGTGACGCTGGCCATCGGCATCGTCACCTCGATGTTCACCGCGATCATGGTCACCCGGCTGATGGTCGTCACCTGGCTGCGCCGGGTGCGGCCTCAGACCCTGCCGATCTGACGGAGGATCGAGATGCGCGGTTTCAACCTCGTCAAGCCCGGCACCCGGGTCCCGTTCGTCAACGGGCGACTCGTGTACTTCGTGTTTTCCGTGATGCTGATGGCGGTCGCGCTGTCCCTGTTCGGGACGCGCGGGCTCAACTACGGCATCGATTTCAAGGGCGGCCTGCTGATCGAGATCAAGACCGAGCAGCCGGCCGATCTGGCGAGCATGCGGCGCGACCTGAATGGCCTTGGGCTCGGCGACGTGGCGTTGCAGGAGTTCGGGGCGCCGACCGAGGTGCTGATCCGGGTGCCGCGCCAGGAGGGCGGCGACGAGGCCCAGAAGCTGGCCGCCGACATGGTCCGCGCGGCGCTCGACGACGACGTGGAATACCGCCGTATCGAATTCGTCGGCCCCAAGGTGTCGGAGGAATTGTTCTGGTCCGGGGTGCAGGCGGTCGGCTATGCCATGCTGGCCATCCTGGCCTATATCTGGTTCCGGTTCGAATGGCAGTTCGGGGTCGGGGCCGTGGTCGCCCTGCTGCACGACGTGTTCTCGACCATCGGCCTGTTCTCCCTGCTCCAGATGGAGTTCAACCTGGCCACGGTGGCGGCGATTCTGACCATCGCCGGCTACTCGATCAACGACACCGTGGTGGTCTACGATCGGGTACGGGAGAACCTGAGACGCTACAAGAGCCGGCCGTTGCCGGAGGTTCTGAATCTCAGCATCAACGAAACCCTGTCGCGCACGGTGATGACCTCGGTCACCACCCTGATGGCCCTGTTCGCTTTGTATTTCCTGGGCGGAGAGGTGATCCGTGGCTTCAGCCTGGCAATGATCTGGGGGGTCCTGATCGGCACCTATTCGTCGATCTGCCTTGCCGTGCCGCTGCTGCTCTACCTGCGCCTGCCGCGCCGGACCGGCGATTTGGCGACCGGCGACCCGACCGACCGGGCAATCGAGGGAGCCTGACATCGGATTCGACATCACGCCGAAAGTGCCGGCCGGACGGCAACTGATCCGGGGCTACGGCGACGGAGGATTCCGCATCGACCAGACACTGCACGTGGGGTGCGTGGTGGTGTTCGCCGAGGAGACCCTTGGCTGGCCGGTGGCGGCCGATCCGGCCGACCTGACGGTCGATCATTTCGATCTGCTCGACGGCCGCGTGACGGCCGGAGACATCCTCCTGGTCGGGTGCGGACCGGTGTTCATGCTGCCGCCGAAGGGCCTCAAGGGGGCGCTCAAGGACCGTTTCGGAGTGATCCTCGAATGGATGGACACCGGCGCCGCCTGCCGCACCTTCAACGTGCTGCTGACCGAGGAGCGGCGGGTCGTGGGGGCGCTGTTCGCGGTGTGATCCCGCCCAGCGGGGCTCATCGCGAGGTTTCGAGGTCGGTCAGGAAGGAGTGAGCGCATGATCCCCCGTTATTCCCGTCCCGAAATGACGGCCATCTGGGAGCCGGCCAACAAGTTCCGCGTGTGGTTCGAGATCGAGGCCCACGCCTGCGACGCCCTGGCCGATCTCGGGACCATTCCGGCCGGGTCCGCGCGGGCGGTGTGGGCGCGCGGCGACAAGCCCTACACGCCGGAGCGCATCGCCCGGATCGACGAGATCGAGGTGGAGACCCGGCACGACGTCATCGCCTTCCTGACCGAGCTGGCCGAGCAGGTGGGCGACGAGGCGCGGTTCGTGCACCAGGGGATGACCTCCTCGGACGTGCTCGACACCTGCCTCGCGGTGCAGTTGGCGCGGGCGTCCGACATCCTGCTGGCCGACCTGGACAGGCTGCTCGGGGCGCTGAAGCGGCGTGCCGTCGAGACCAGGGGCATGGTCTGCATCGGCCGGTCGCACGGCATCCACGCCGAGCCGACCACCATGGGCCTGAAATTCGCCCGGTTTCACGCCGAATTCGCCCGGGGCCGGGCGCGCCTCGAGGCGGCGCGGGCGGAGGTCGCCACCTGCGCCATTTCGGGCGCCGTCGGCACCTTCGCCAACATCGATCCAAGGGTCGAGGAATACGTGGCCGGGAAGCTGGGCCTGACCCCGGAGCCGATCTCAACCCAGGTCATCCCGCGCGATCGTCACGCGATGTTCTTCGCCACGCTCGCGGTGATCGCCGCGTCGGTGGAGAACCTGGCGACCGAAATCCGCCATTTGCAGCGCACCGAGGTCCGCGAGGCGCAGGAGTATTTCGCGCCGGGCCAGAAGGGCTCGTCCGCCATGCCCCACAAGCGCAATCCGATCCTGACCGAGAACCTGACCGGGCTGGCCCGGTTGGTCCGCTCGGCGGTGGTGCCGGCGCTGGAGAACGTGCCCCTTTGGCACGAGCGCGACATCTCCCATTCCTCGGTCGAGCGGATGATCGGTCCCGACGCCACGATCACCCTCGATTTCGCCCTCAACAGGCTGGCCGGGGTGGTCGACGGGCTGGTCGTCTATCCGGACAACATGGCGGACCAACTGAACGCCTTCGGGGGCATTCACGATGCCCAGCGGGTGCTGCTGTTCCTGACCCAGAACGGGGTCAGCCGCGAGGACGCCTACCGAATCGTGCAGCGCAACGCCATGCGGGTCTGGAAAAGCTTCGGAATTGATCCCGACAACCCCGACCGGACGGCCGATCTGGACGACCTGGACCGCGAGGCGGCGACCCACGACAACCGGTTGTTCTTTTTCCTGGCCCGGGACCCGGATTTGGCCGGGAGCCTGGACGTGGCGAGTCTGTCGGCGTTGCTGGAGGAGGACTCCGCCGCCTATCACGCCAAGCGGGTGGACGCGATCTTCGCCCGCGTGTTCGGCGACGGCGCCTGAGGCGTCGGCGTCAAACGGGGCTTGCGCCCGACGGGCCGGGGCGGCAGGCTCCGAGTCATCCAGGGACATAGGGAGACCCGACCATGGCCAAGCAATTCGCCGTCATTCTGTCCGGCTGCGGAGTCTACGACGGGGCGGAAATCCACGAATCGGTGCTGAGCCTTCTGGCCATTCACCGCCACGGCGCCGGGTACCAGTGCTTCGCGCCCGATATCGCGCAGCACCACGTGATCAACCACCTGAGCGGCGAGGAGAGCGGAGAGAGTCGCAACGTGCTCGTCGAATCGGCGCGCATCGCGCGCGGCGCCGTCAAGCCGCTGACCGAGTACGACCCCGCCGATTACGACGCCCTGTTCCTGCCGGGCGGCTTCGGGGCCGCCAAGAACCTGTCGACGATTGCCTTCGACGGTCCGGACGCCGAGGTCGACGCCAGCGTGTCCAACGCCATCCGGGCGACCCACGCGGCGGAGAAGCCGATCGGCGCCCTGTGCATCAGCCCGGCGGTGGTGGCCCGGGTGCTGGGCGACGTGACGGTGACCATCGGCCGGGAGGCCGGCACCATCGGCGCCATCGAGGCGATGGGGGCAAAACACCGGACGACGACCCATGGCGAGATCGTGGTGGATTCCGCGAACCGGATCGTCACCTCGCCCTGCTACATGCTGGACGCAAACATCGGGCAGATCGCCGACGGCGCCGACGCGGCGGTGAAAGCGGTGCTGGACCTGTGCGGCTGAGCCTCGGGCGCGGGCTTCAGAGGTGGTGGTCCTCGCCGAGCGGCTGCGGGAAGTCGCGTCCCAGTTCCTGCATGGCGGTGGCGAAGAACAGGTCGAGCTGGCGGGCGATTTCGTCGCGCTCGGCCGGACGTCCGGCGGACGCCAGATCGTCCGCCACCTTGCGGATCACCTCCGCGTCGCCGGGTTCGTTGAAGTTCGCCTCGACCACCTCGCGCGCATAGGCCTCGGCCTTCGGACCGGCGTGGCCGATTCGCTCCGCCGCCCACAGTCCGAGCTTGCGGTTGCGGCGGGCCAGGGCCTTGAACCGGGTTTCCTCGTCAAGCTTGTACTTGGCTTCGTAACCCTGTTCCCGGTCATGGAAAATGTCGCTCATGGGGCGGCTCCGAACGGCTTTCGGGGAGGAAGGTGAAGGCGGCCCTTTATAGCCGGAACGCCGGGTCCGGGTTAAGGTAAAAAACATGACACGAATGCGATTCCGAGGACCGCATGTGCACGATCGTTGTGCTTCGTCGCGAAACCGCCGACTGGCCGCTGGTGATCGCCGCCAACCGTGACGAGATGGCCGGCCGGCCTTGGCGTTGGCCGGCCCGTCACTGGGACGACGCGCCCTGGGTGGTGGCCGGATTCGACGAGGGGGCGGGCGGCACCTGGCTCGGGCTGAACGACGACGGCGTGGTGGCGGGGGTGCTCAACCGCGTCGGCACCCTTGGCCGCCTGGATGGCCACCGCAGTCGCGGCGAGTTGCCGCTGGAGGCGCTGTCGCATGCCGCCGCGCGCGACGCGGCGGAGGCGCTGTCCGGTTTGGATGCCGCCGCCTGGCGACCGTTCAACATGCTGATCGCGGATGCGCGGGAGGCGTTCTGGCTGAGGGGAGATGGCCGGCGGGTGACGGTGGGCGCGGTGCCCTCGGGCCTGTCCATGCTCACCGCCCACGACCTCAACGATACCGCGCGCTCGGCCCGCCAGCGGTTTCACCGGCCGCGCTTCGAGGCGCTCGCGCCGCCCGACCCGGAACGCGCCGACTGGGCCGCCTGGGAGGCCGCCCTGGCGTCGCCCGAGCGGGAACCCGGCGCCGAGCCCGCCGCCGCCATGTGCTTCGCCACCGAAAGCGGATTCGGAACCTTGTGCGGATCGCTGATCGCCCTGCCCCGGCCCGGCGGCCCGGGGCGCCGCCCGATCTGGCGGTTTGCCGCCGGCGGGCCGGGCCGGATGGACTCGCGACCGCTCGACCTGGAGTGACTCAACTCAGCCGGAACACCTCCTCCAGAGCCGCGTCGAGACCGGCCGGCCGGCGCGCGGCGACGAAGCGGGCCGGCACCTTGAGCGCCGCGTTGAGGCGGCGGCGATACTCGGCCTTGGAAATCGAAACGGCGCCGAGCCGCCGCAGATGCGGGGTCATGAACTGGGCGTCGAGCAGCCGGTAGCCGCCCATGCGCAGGCGCGCCACCAGATGCACCAGGGCCACCTTCGACGCGTCGCTCCGGCGCGAGAACATGCTCTCGCCGAAAAAGGCGCCGCCCAGCGTGATGCCGTACAGGCCGCCAACCAGTTCGCCGTCCCGCCAGGACTCCATGCTGTGCGCGGCGCCCATGGCATGGAGTTGGTTGACGAGGCGTTGGATGCGCCCGTTGATCCAACTGTCGGGGCGCTCGGCGGTCGGCTCGGCGCAGGCCGTCACGACCTCCGCGAAGGCGCTGTTGCAGCGCACCTCGAACACGCGACGGCGGACCACCTTGCGGAGCGAGCGCGGCACGTGGAAGCGGTCGAGCGGCAGCACGCCGCGCTCGTCCGGGTCGAACCAGTAGAGGGTTTCGGTGTCGCGCGTCTCGGCCATCGGAAAGATGCCCGCCGCGTAGGCGCGCAGCAGAAGCTCCGGGGTGATGTCTAGGGTATCGCGCATGGCACCCCGGAGTATGGCGTCCGGGGGCGGGGGGCGCCATACCCCATACGCGGGGGCCGAGGTCCGACGTCATCCCGCCCGATGGGGCGAAACCGCGATCCCCGGACAGTCGCGGCCGATTCGGGGGCGTTCGCCATTGCGCGGTCGGGACCGTTGTCCCGAGCACCGAAATGGCCGCGAGCGCCGGGCCGTCGAACGTGCCGCCGTGGCCGCGAAACCCTTCGGAAAACTGCGACTTTTCCATTCGATTCACACGGGAGGCGGCTGATTGGTTAACAAAAAAATGTAGTAGAAATTCGCCTTGAAATTGCTCCAGAAAGAACTCTTTTCTGTGAAAAATCCATCAATATATTGAATTGGATATAATTTATTTGGTTGGTGATCGTGTTGTTGTGCAAGTTGCTATATCTTTATAGGCGTTAAAATATCTTACCCAATGCATGGATTGTAAATATGATAATTTAATAATTAGATATGATGTAACGATTTTTGGTGCGGTATACCCGTCCAAAAGGATAGGATTTTGTTTGATTATGTTACGAATGTGTTTCATATTGAAACCGTAACAATTTTTGGACGGCTCCGCCCGGGCGCGGCGCGCCGGAAACACGGAAGCGGGAGAATGCGATGAAGAATCTCCGCATCAGCACCCAGATCAGCGTGATCGGCGCGATCGCGCTGATCGGTTTCATCGTGGTCGGCATCATCTACATGGTCAGCGCGTCCTACCAGGACGACATCATCGCGGGCCAGATCGAGGCCACCCATTCGTTGAACCTCGAGTCCAAGATCGACCTCGAATTCACCCGCGCCCGAATCCTCGAAAAGGACTTCCTGCTGACCAAGAGCACGGCGCAAATCGACGCGCATGCCGAAATCATCGGCAAGGTGTCGCCGCTGATCGAGCAGCTTAAGGAACAGTATGACGAGGAGAGCGAAACCTATGGCGTGGTTGAGCAGGTCGGCTCGGCGTTCGAAATCTATGGCGCCCAGTTCCTCAACGTGGTCGGTGTCTGGAGACAGATCGGACTGACCCAGGACAGTGGCCTGCGCGGCGCGACGAACCGAGCCGCGAGCACTCTCGAACAGGATCTCCGCCGGTCGGCGTCGGGCGCGAACCTGGCGG